>DGUF01000242.1:0-10052 GCA_002394525.1 Lachnospiraceae bacterium UBA4317
CTTGCTCCCATGCGGGAGATGCACAGGGCCGCCCTGGCCCGCCCCCGCTCCGCGCAGGCGGCGAGGTCCTCCCCGCGCAGCAGGCCCGCCAGAAATCCGGCGACGAAATTATCCCCGGCCCCGGTGGAATCGACCACCTTTACCGGAAGGGCGGGCAGGTGGAAACGTCCCTCTTCTCCGTTCACATAGCAGCCGTCCGCGCCCGCCTTGATGATCACATTCCTGATCCCGTAACCCCGCAGGATATCCGTCATGTGGAAAAAGTCCTCTTCTCCGGGGTCACTGCCGGAGAAGCCGGTGTAGTAGGCCGCCTCTTTTTCATTGGGAAAAATATAGTCGACCAGGGGCCAGACATCCGCAAGCTCCTCCATCCGGATCTCCCGGAAGGTGGGGAGTTTTGTGTCGGCGCTGATCATGGCGCCGCACTCCTTCGCCCGGCGCATCAGCTTCTTTACGACCGGCGCCTGGTCCAGGGGAGCCCGGAAGAGGCTCGCGAAGGAGACGATGCGGGCCCTGTCCATTTCCAGCCTGTCCGCGTCCGGCTCATAGCCCTCCAGCATGGTCGCCCTGCTGTTGATCGAGTGGCGTCCGCCGTCCTGGTGGACGACAAGCTGGGCGATCGGCGTCACGAGCCTATCCATGACGGTGATATGGCGGGTGTCCACCCCGCGCCGGTCCAGCTCCGACCGGAGCAGGTTCCCCGCGGCATCCCTGCCGACCCCGCAGGCGACCGCGGCCCGGCATCCCATCTGCGCCAGGGCGATGGATTCATTGACCGCGTCCCCGCCGATATGCAGCTCGATCCGCTCGGCCCGGTAGACATTTTCCCTGTGCCTGTCCGCCTCCTGACCCCGGGTGATGCAGTCGATCACCGCCTGGCCGATGCAGAGGACGTCATATTCCATGTTGTCATTTACTCTTCCTGTCATAGCTGTCACTCCTGCCCTGTATCCTGAATCCCCACGAAAAACATGATCATTCCAGGCTTCCATAGACCCGGCAGCCGCCGCTGCCCTGAATCCCATTTTCAGCTTCCATAGACCCGGCAGCCGCCGCTGCCCTCCGCCTTCTGCCGGTAGAGAGCCGTGTCCGCGTCCTTGAAGAGGTCTCCGCGCGGATCCGGCCGGTCGTGGAAGGCGATGCCCGCGCTCAGCTTGACAGGGGGCAGGTCATCCTGCGGATCCATCAGGATCCGGTTGGCTTCATCGATCTTTGTCGTGATGCTCTTTGCCATGGCATGGTTCACGCGGGTGATGATCACGGCAAATTCATCGCCGCCGATCCTGCACACGATATCCACGGACCGGAAGCTCCTGCGCAGGATGCCGGCCACGCGCTTGAGGACGCGGTCGCCGATGTCGTGGCCGTAGGTGTCATTGACTCCCTTGAACTTGTCCACATCCACGATCATCAGAGCGCCGTGTGCCAGATCAGAGTCCTTGAGGAACATGTCATAGGCACTGCGGTTATAGACCCCGGTCAGCGCATCGTGCATGGCCTCATAGGTGAGCTGGTCCTTCTGCCTTCTGTTGGCGACCAGGATCTCGTTATAGGTATTGGCGACAAAGCGCATCTCCTCCGCCCCGGACGGCTCGGCCATTTCCTGCAGACGCATCTTCGCGGCTGTCTCCGCCAGAGGACGGATCACCTGGGTGCTGATAAAGAGGATCAAAAAGAGCACGATCAGGAGCATGACGACGGTCAGCACGGACTGGACCCGCAGGAGCCGGTTCATATAGGCATTTGCCCGCTCCAGTTCCTGACTGGACTCCTGGATCAGGGTCTGTGTGCAGCGGTTGACATGGAAGCTGATCTTGTCCTTGAAGCTCATGTAAACATCGTCAAAGACCAGCTCCTTGGCCCGCTCATGCCGGTCCGCGGGCGAAAGCGCCAGGTCCTCTGCGGGGAGCTGTATATCCCTGACCTCCTGCGGGACAGCGTCATCCTTCAGCAGGGCATCCCCCTGCGAGGACAGCTCCAGCCGCATGGCCCGGTACTCCCTCTGCAGCAGTTCATTGGAAAAATTCAGGGCCACAGCCAGGCTCTCATAGGCCCGGTTGCCGGTCCCGCCCTCCAGCAGCTTTTCCAGGCTGGCCAGGGCATTGTCCCTGCGCTTTGTCACCCCGGTCTCCGTCCGGAAATCCTCCAGATAATTCATCTCGCCGGTCACGACAAAGCACCGGACCCTGTCCGTCAGATAATCGGATCCGGCCTGCATGTCCGCAGCAGCCTGCCGGGCCAGGATATAGCGGTCACTGGCCTCTTCCATGCGGCCGTATCCCCGGTCGATCATGGACGCGGTTACAAAGAGCAGGGCAGCGGTCAGGATCGCGATCCCCCCGAAAATGAGATTCATGGTCTTCAGGCTGACCCCGGACCGGTCCAGCTCCGCGGCCGTTTTTTCCCCGACCGTTTTTTCCCCGTCCGCCTTTTTACTGCCGGCCGCAGCCGCTTTCTCCCCGGCCGCACCTGTACTGCCGGGCTTCCCCGCGGCAGGATCAGTTCCAGGCAGATTTTTTTCATTCCCCGCCAATTCCCTGGGGTCTTTGTGGTCAGTCATACCTGTCTTCCTTCTTAATGCGTTTTTACAGCTTAATCCTTTTCATTATCCGTTTTTTATACAGCTTCAGTATAGCATGCGCACTCCCCGGCGTCATTGGTCAATGAACCGTGCTCACCCCATCGGGTTTGGGAAAAAAGCGCATGCAGATCTCTCCGCTCTTCAGGCAGCCCGGACTGCCGCCATATGGTCAGGCGCCTGGCCCTGTGCAGAGAACTGCCTGCCCGGCCGCAAGGCTGGCCGGAACATCGGTCAGGCACCGGGCATTGTGCAGAGAACTGCCTGCCCTGCTGCAAGGCTGGCCGGAGCATCGATCAGGCGCTGGTTGCTGCTGCCCCTGTAAATGCATTCCTTACTCAAAAGCTCCAGGCGGAAGGGCCCGTCCACCAGGACATCGATATGGGAGAGGGCCTCGAGGGCTCTCTCTCCGGCCTCCCCCTTCAGGATCTGCTCCAGGGTCCAGCCGGTATAGCACCAGACGCTCAGGCCCTTTTGCCGGGCAGCGTCTGCCGCCGCGATGACCGCCTCCGGCTGGGCCAGGGGGTCGCCTCCCGAAAAAGTGACTCCGTCCAGATATCTGGTCCCCAGGATCTGCCCGATCAGTTCTTCAATCCCGATCTCTTCTCCCCCCGCCGGGTCCCAGGTCTCGGGATTGTGGCAGCCGGGGCAGTGATGGGGACATCCCTGAAAAAAGACCGTGAACCGCACGCCGGGTCCGTCCACACTGGAATGCTTTACAGTTCCCGCGATCCTGGCGGTCCGTGCCTTTTCCTCCTTCTTCATATTTACCTCTCCTGTCAATGCGCCCCGCGCTGAGACGCCAATGAGATCAGCTCGTTTTCCGGCACAGGTCCCGAAGGGCCTCCCGGAGCTTTTCGTAGCGCAGCCGCTTCTCCTCCTTCGCGAAGTGGACTTCCCGGAACTGCTCCGGGTTTTCCTCATAAGAGAGCTTTTCCTCCCCGAACTGCTCGCTGGTCAGGTCAAACACACAGCCGTCCACATCGTTGTAGCAGTGGAAATTTCCACCCGGACGGAGGATCCCGCAGACCCTGCCGCCGAATATATCCTGGACCAGAAAGGCCGTGATCGAACACTGCCCCAGGGTCCTGTTGTCCTCCGACCACTCGCCGCGCATCCTGGGCGCACAGGTGTCCGCGCACCAGACCCGGCAGAGCCTGTCATAGAGGTCCCGCGGCGTGCTGATCCCCGGATAGGCCGGATGGGCGGCCTGAACATCCGCGGTCTCATGCCCGTAAAAAACATAGGGGTCGACGTCCTTGTTTCCCTCCATGGTCCTGTCTCCAATCTATGTCTGAATATATCTGTGTGAAGCCTCTCACGCCTGTCTGAAGTCACGGGAATGCGCCGGCTGTTTTTCAAATCCGCTTTCCACTATTACAGTATACCATCCTGCCGCGCAGGTAACCAGAAAAGATTCGCTCACCCCGGGGAATCCCGTTACAGTTGACGCCATCCTGAAGGGCCTGAGCCTGTAACGCTGCAATCTGTAACAGAATCCCTTCCAGCGCACGCCCCGCACAACGCCTGCTCTTGAAGCGTCCTCCCGCTGGGGACTGTCCGGCCCCGCCCGGACCGGCGCCGAAAAAGTATTTTTAAAAAATCATTTTTCTTAAGGTTCATCAAAGGTAACAGTCCTATATTGATATCAGCAAGAGGCAAGGAAAGACAGATCGAGCATGAAACACCGCCTCTTTGAAAGGACATTAGATCTACATATTTTATAAAAGCCGGAAACACAAAGGGTTATTAAAATCAGGACAGTCTTTTAGAGAAGGCGGTCTTCCCACTTTTCCGGTGCCACAAGAATGTGAGGTGCAAAAAATGAGAAGAAATAAATTTATGACAGCAGCTGTATGCGCGGCTATTCTGAGTGTAATGACCACCTTCCACGCGTATAGCGATACGACGGCCGTCACAGCGGCCGGCACGGCTTCCGGCGGCACTTATGTGGTGGCTGAAGCCTCCGGGACTGAAGATGCGGAGGCCGCCGAGGCAGGTTCTGCTTCCGCTGAAAGTACAGGGACTTCAGCGATCGGGACCGGGGACCTCTTCTCCTCCCGCGACCTTGAGCAGACCGCCGACCTGACCCAGGCCCAGAAGATCACTGTCAGCGACGGCGAGACCGTCACGATCAAGACCGAAGGCGTCTATGTGATCTCCGGGACCGCCTCCAACGCCCAGATCCTCGTGACCGCCGGAGACGAGGACAAGGTCCAGCTGGTCCTGGACGGCGTCTCCATGACCAATGAGTCCACCCCCTGTATCTATGTAAAAAATGCCGACAAGGTCTTTGTCACGACGACTGATTCCGAAAATACACTGTCCGTCACCGGGACCTTCACGGCCGATGATACAACCAACACGGACGCGGTCATTTTCTCCAGGGATGATGTGGTCCTGAACGGAACAGGGACCCTCAGCATCTCCTCCACTGACAACGGGATCAGCAGCAAGGATGACATCAAGGTCACCGGCGGCACCCTCAATATCAGCTGCACATCCGATGCCCTCGAGGCCAACGAATCCATCCTGATCGCGGACGGCACGATTGCGATCAAGACCTCCAAGGACGGTCTCCACGCCGAAAATGACGAGGACAATACGACCGGCTATATCTATATCGGCGGCGGCACGCTCACCATCGAGGCCGGGGACGACGCCATCCACGCGACGACCATTGCCCAGATCGACGGCGGCACCATCTCCACCTCCTCCAGGGAAGGGATCGAGGGTACCTGGATCCAGATCAATGACGGCACAGTCACCATCGAGGCCTCCGACGACGGCATCAACGCCGGCCAGAAGTCCAATATCACGACCCCCACGGCCGAATTCAACGGCGGGACGGTCACGATCAGCATGGGATCCGGCGATACCGACGCTGTCGACTCCAACGGAAACCTGATCATCAACGGCGGCACTCTCGATATCACTGCCCAGAGCCCCTTCGACTATGACGGCACGGCTCAGCTCAACGGCGGGACTCTGATCGTCAACGGCACGCAGACCGACTCCATCACCAACCAGATGATGGGCGGCGGCCACGGCGGCTGGGGCGGCGGGAATAATACCGGCGGCGCGGATGGCAGCTCCATGGAAGGCGGCATGCGCGGCGGTATGAAGGGCGGCATGCGCGGCGGCCATGGCAGATGGAGTGATTCACAGTCCCAGACCCAGTCTCAGACCCAGGACAGCACAAAGTCTGAAATTTACTAAAACAGACCTGCTTTGACAGTCCTTTTAAATCCAGGACTCTTTAAAAACAGGCCCCGCTCACAAGTCCTGCGCAGGTATCCCGCGACTGGAGCCACAGATACCGCGCGGTGAAGAATATATATCGGAAGTACCTTACCGGCAGCCAGTATATAAAAGGCATCCCCGCTTCTTTCCGGGGATGCCTTTATTCTTTACCAATATTCTTTATCGATGTCCTTTACCAATCTTCCTTAGCGGGCAGGGCCCGCAGCATGATAAAGGATATAAGCATAGCCACAATCAAAATCTTCCTTAGCGGGAAGGGTCCGCAGGCGGGTCTTACATGCAGGGCCCAACAGAATTACTCTTTTTCCTTATCATCGATGCATTCCTGCTCTTCATCGATGCTTTCCTGTTCTTTATCAATGCTTTCCTGTCCCGCGATCCCGATCCTTTCCGAGACACAGTGAAAGAGGAAGGTACCTATAAATACCAGCCTGTCCGCCTCATCCGTGATCCGGACCTCGATCAGGCAGCTGGTACTGCCCCTGTGCAGGGCGTTCCCGCGCGCCGTCAGCCGGCCGTGTCTGGCAGCCCGGACGTACTGGACATTGGCCTGCTGGGTCACATACAGTCTTCCGTCCGTCCTGCTCACGATCCCGGCACACATGTCCGCCAGGGTAAAATAGGCGCCTCCATGGACACTTCCCTGAAAATTGAAGGAATCCGGTACAATATCCAGCCAGACCTCTCCGAAGTCCCTGTCCACCGCGCCCAGGTGGCAGTTGTTGTAGACGGCAAAGCTGTTGGCCGTCTGGATCGCGACCTCCCTTTGGAACATCTCCTTCCCGGTCAGCGCCGGATCTGTATGGTTGTTCTGCATGGCTTCATCTCTTTCCGCACAGGGCAGCGGTCCTGCGCTTTCCTAATCCAGGTCCTTCAGGGCCTGCCGGATCTCCTCGAGGCTCCCGGCGAAGCGGATCATGCTCCTGGCTTCGGCGGTCAGGAAATCGCGGTCCACCATCTGGTCAAAGAAATCCCGCAGAAGATCGTAATATCCGTCCTTATTGTAGAGGATACAGGGCTTTTCGTGTTTTCCCAGGGCTCCCATGACAATGGCCTCGGAAATCTCGTCCAGGGTCCCGACTCCGCCGGGAAGGGCGATATAGGCATCCCCCATTTCCATCATGAGCACCCTGCGGTCCGCCATGTTCTGGGTCGGGATGGTCTTTGTGATCCCCTCATGGAGAAGCCCGTCGTCGATAAAGAACTGGGGCTCGACACCGATCGCCTCTCCTCCGTTATTCACGACAGCGTCCGCCAGGACACCCATCAGGCCGACCCCGGATCCCCCGTAGATCAGCCTGTGTCCGTCTTTCGCGATCCACTCTCCGACCTCTGCCGCCGCCTCCCGGAAGGCGGGTGTATTGCCCTCGCGGGCGCCCAGATATACCGTAATATTCATACTTGTCTTTCCTCTTTCCGGCCATGCCGCCCGTCAGAGCGGCTCTTCCTCCTGCGGCACTGCGGCCGGACTTCCTGCCGGTCCATGTGGCGCACGGACCGGTCTCACCATCAATCGGGGATTTTCACTGTGCTGCCGTCATCGATCACGGAAAATTCAATGCCCTCGCCGGCCTCCACAGCCTCCTTCCAGTATTTCTCCTGGAATTGCTCGAAGGGGATCCTCTCCTTATCGCTGACATAGTCCATATTGCCGTTTGTCAGCTCATCATATTCATATGCGCCGATGATCTCCAGGCCTTTTCCGCCTTTCGCGATCCTGCAGATCGTATCACAGCCCGTGGCCGCTCCGCCGCTCTGGTGGAGCAGAAAGGTCTTGTCCGGCAGGCAGTAGAGGCTGGACCGCTCTCCCAGGTTCCAGGGTTCCGTGAAAAGCTCCACGGCCTTCTTCCCGTCAAAGGTGTAGACGGCCCATACGACCGCATAATCCTCTGTTCCGATGGCGGCCGCCAGTTCCATGATGCCGTCGCCATTGTAGTCGTGGAGACCGTAGAGGAGGCTTGATTCCTCGTTCTCAAAGAGGAAGCTCTCCCACAGGAGATCGTAGTTGACAAGCCTTTCGGCTTCCCCAACGGCCTTGCCGTCCTTCTTCCCGGTCTTTTTCAGGTTTACATAGACCTCATTGTTGTAGTCCTCGAAAAACCGGTCGCGGTCCAGCTTTCTCCCAGCCGCATAGGCGCGGAGGATGGCTGTATAGGCCTCCTGCATGGCCCGGGTGGTTTGATCTGCAGTCTCTCCCGGATCTTTATCTCCTGTGGCAGGAATCTTTTCTTCAGCTGCTTTTTCAGCCGCGGCCGCAGTCTTTGCAGCAGCGGCTTTTTCAGCCGTATCCGCTTTCTCTGCAGCAGCTGCCTTTTCAGCTGGATCTGCTTTCGCCGGGACTGCCGCCAGTCCGGCCAGGTCTGTACCGGTCCCTTCAGTCTCTTCTGTCTTTTCCTTCTCTCCGGTTTCCATATCCGGCTGGGCTGCGGGATCCGCCGCTTTGGTCTGCACATCCACAGATTCCTCCGGGCCGTCCTGTCTTTTGTCAGCTGTTTCAGGCATCCCTTCGGCCTCAGCCGGCTCCGCCGCTCCGTCCGCCTCTTCTTTCAGCGTGCTGTCCGCCGTCCGGAGAGCATCGCCCTCTCCCGCAGGGCCGACGATGGAAGCGGTCCCGGTCTGCGCCTTCTTGTCTGTCAGTTCGGAGGCATCATCCTCTCCCGCAGGGCCGACCATGGAGGCAGTCACATTTTCTCCGCCTTCCCCGTCCTCGAGACCATCTTCCATCCCGGTCTCCTCCCCTGCCTGTCCGACAGCCAGGCCGGTCGTCTCCTTAAGTTCATCCTCTGAACTGCCAAAGGCGATCTCGTTCCGGTCTTCAGGATCTGCGGCCGCGGCCTTGTCCTTATTCTTCTTTTGGGCGGCCTGGTCCTGCGCCGCCGCGCTTTCTTTTTTCTGCTCAGTCTGAAGATCTTTCTTCTGCGCGGTTTCCGTTTTCTTCTGCGCGCTGTCTTCCCTCTTCTTTGTCTGCTTATTCGCAGTCTCTGCCTGTCCGGCTGCCGGCTTTTTCAGCGCGCTCTGTCCCTGCGCATCTTCCTTATTCCCGGACTGGCCTGCGGGTGCAGGGTCATTTCGGAGCAGCTGGTCGGCGGTCTCCAGGCCTCCGGCAGGCACCTCGCCGGTCGCGCTGTCCGAAGCCTTGTTCTCGCTGTCCTTCTCCTCTTCTTCCTCCTCCGGCAGCTCCCAGACGATGGTGGCACCGTCGTCGCTCCGGCCGGAGGCCGTGCTGCCTGTGCCGGCGGTGGTCCCGGACGCGGCGGTCTCTTCCGATGCCGCCGCGGCCTTCTGCGCCTCAGCCCTGGCCAGGGCCGTCGTCTCCATCTGCTCAATGCAGCTCAGGAGCAGGCCGGCTCCGCTGGTCTCATAGCGCTCCGTTCCCTTGCAGAAATATCTGCCGCCGTCGAAGCGGCAGGCGACATATGTGTCGTTGCGGAGGCGGAAGGTGATGGTGTGGACCGTGCCGGAGCTTCCCTCCGGCGCCCTGTCCAGGACCCTCACCTGGGTGAGATAATCATAGAGCTTCCTGATGGTGTCGGGATCCTTGGTCCGGACATCCGGCTGCGCGGTCTGCGTCTCATAGCGGACCTTGCACTCGACAGGCAGCTCTCCTGCCTCCATATCCGCCCGGAGCCTGGTAAAACCGGAGTCTCCCATGAAATCAAAGACGGACTGGCCGCCGGCAGAAGCGTCTGCGTCCTCCGTCTCACCGGCCTTATTCTCCGGGGATACAGCCGCATTCTCTTCGGAGACCTCTTTCTTTGTATTGCCGGCCTCCTCCTTCTTCGCGCCGCAGCCCTGGATCACAAACGCCAGGCATACCGCCGCAATAATCATTGAGAAGAGCCTGTACTTTCTATTCCAGCCTTTCATTGTGTTCACCTCTCTCGATCGGGGATCGGGCGAGCATAAACCCCTGTCCCTTATTTGTCCTGCATGTTCAGCCTGCAGGATAAGCCCGGACCGGTTCTGCTCCGTCCTGCTTTTTTATTATAACAGTTTGTCTCATCGTGTAAACCGCCCGGGCACGTCCCGCGTCTGTGCAGGTCATTATGAGCATCCCGTGCATTCTCCGGACACTCATCCGCATGTCCCGCTCTGGCGCGGATCATGGTCCCGGATACTGGTCTGGACGAAAATCGGAGCCCTCTGGTTACACCCTTTTCGACAATGCCGCTCGTAAGAGCGGCAGCGCGAGGAGAAAGCCCGGGACGGG
>DGUF01000242.1:10119-10412 GCA_002394525.1 Lachnospiraceae bacterium UBA4317
CTCCGATGCGATCACAGGTGCCTGGCCCACGCACGGGCACCGCTGAGGTAAATTTCGCGAAGGCGGATTCTCCGAAGGATCACAGGATGTCCGGGGACGGCGGACGGAATTTGGTTTGCAGGGCCGGGGACGGCGGTCGGGATCCGGCTCCCGGCACCATGAAATTGTACTTCATCAAGTACACTTTTGCTCCGTGCCCTTCTTTTATTGCGCCTGCCCGGTCCCGGTGCTATAATCCAAATCAATTGAATAAGTTCTTCGGGGCAGGGTGCAATTCCCTACCGGCGGTATAG
>DGUF01000217.1:0-2476 GCA_002394525.1 Lachnospiraceae bacterium UBA4317
ACTGGACCCTGCTGGAGGCAGGCGCGACAGGCGGCCAGATGCCCGATGTTTTCTGGATGCATTCCCAGTATTCCGAGAAATATATGGATCAGGGGATCCTGCTGGATCTGACCGATTATATCGCCAACGACGAGTCCACGGATCTCGCCAACTATTACCCTGAGATCACGGCCCTCTACCAGCATGACGGTCACACCTATGCCCTTCCCAAGGACTATGATACGATCGCCCTCTGGTACAACAAGGACATGTTCGACGAGGCCGGGATCGCCTATCCGGATGAGACCTGGACCTGGGAGACCCTGCACGATGTCGGCGCCCAGCTGACCAAGGAGGACGGCTCTCAGTACGGCCTGGTCGGCAACACCGACGCCAATCAGGAAGGCTATTACAACGCCATCTACAGCTACGGCGGCTATGTCATCAACGACGCCAAGGACAAGTCCGGCTATGACGACGAGAACACTCTGAAGGCCATGGAGATGTATGCCGGTCTGGTCAAAGACTGCATGCCCAACCAGTCCACCATGGCCGAGGTCGGAAACAACACCCTCTTCGTCTCCAACCAGGCGGCCATGGGTATGTTCGGCTCCTGGTATGTGCCCACCTTCAAGGACCTTGCCGAGCAGGGCTCCAACCAGTACGCAGTCTCCTATCTGCCCTACCACGATGCCAACGGCAACGGCCAGTGCGATGAGGGAGAGCGCGTCTCCATGTTCAACGGCCTGGGCTGGGCAGCGCCCGCCAAGGTCGCGGATCCCGACACAGTCTACTCTCTGATCTCCTATCTCAGCTCCAAGGAAGGCCAGATGAAGCAGGCGGAGCTCGGTGTCACCATGAGCGCCTATGAGGGCACATCCGATGCATGGGTCAACTGCACAGACCTGATCGACCTCAACCCCTACCTCGAAGAGGCAAACGGCAAGGCGACCCTGATCCCCAATCCCTGCTCCAGAGATTCCTCCTGGGCAGAAGACGCCAAGCAGAGCTTCGTAGCGGCCTGGCAGGATCCCTCCAAGATGGAGGAGGTCTGCAGACAGATCGCCGATGCCATGAACAAAAAGCTCGCGGACCAGTGATCCGCAGTGAGGGAGGATCAGCCCTGACCTGATCCCGACAGGGAGGCAGTCCTGTATTCAGAGGGACTGACTCCCTGTTTTTGGCGAAAGATCTTGGTGAAGGACCGGGCATCTCCGTAGCCCACGGCCTCCGCGATCTCACCGATGGTCATGCCGGTGTCCCGCAGCAGCCTGCAGGCGTTGTCAAGCCGGACCTTGAGCAGGTATTGCTGGGGAGACTGGTGGTATTCATTAAAAAAGACCCTGGACAGGTAGCTCCGGTCCACACCGATCACGGCCGCCAGGTCGGCGATCCGGATATTTTCCATATAGTTGTCATTGAGGTAGCGGAGGGCCACCTGGGCATAGGTTTCTTTGGAATAGATGTGGGAGGCCGGGTGCTCCGCCTCCCGTCCTTCGATCATGAGGCCGAAAAAGCGCAGGAGTTCCGCAGTCCTCACAAGCTCATCCGAAAGGGTCATCCGCGGCGAATCCATCATCCGGAAAATGATGGACAAAAGAACATCGGCATTGGACACATCAATGACCGGATTTTCCTCCGAGAAACCGATGTGGTCCAGGATTCCCGGGATCCGGTAGCCGCTGAAGCCGATCCAGCCGTATTCCCAGGGATCCTCCCTGTCCGCTATATAGGTCGTCGTATCCTTGGGAAAAATCAGAAAGGCCTGGCCCCCGGAAATTTCCAGGTCCCTGCCCCTGTACTTGTAGACGCCCGATCCGGCCAGGACGACGTGGACCAGGAAGGATGTGCGCACAAAGGGACCCGCCTTATGCCCCGGCGTACATTTTTCATGTCCGCAGTAATTGACATGGTAGGGAGAGGCGCCCCGATAATCATTCTGGATATCCGCGAAAAATTCGGGCGGAAAGCTGGCCTTGGGAAAAGATGCCGTTGTGTGGATCTCCATGACGGACATCTCGTGTTCAGTATGTTTAAGATCATTCTTCATCGCGGCGGATACCTCCGGAATTTCATGGATGCTCAGCCTGATCGTTATCTGTCCACGTCCCTTCGAAGACGCAGGACAGGTAACGCCTGATTATAGCTGTATCGGTATACCGGTCGGGGATTTACCGGATACAGTATTTCTTTCTGTTTAAACGATAACATGCCCATTTTTTTGATGTCAAGAATTGGAATAATGCTGCCGGATCCGGGTTTTTAGATAATCATTATGATAAGAGCAGAGCCTGATTTCATAAGGCATATCGTGTGAGTTTCAAGGACCTGTGATCCCGGAGGAGACAATATCATGGCCATTTATTTTGAAAAAAAGACACAGACCTTTCATCTTCAAAATCAGTATTACAGCTATATCATTAAGATCCTGCCAAACGGCCAGGCCGGCCATCTCTATTTCGGAAAAGCCGTGAGGCACAGGGAATCCTTTGACCAT
>DGUF01000217.1:2588-7706 GCA_002394525.1 Lachnospiraceae bacterium UBA4317
AAGCTGTTTTCCCTGGAGCAGGTGAAACAGGAATATCCGTCCACGGGGACCGGGGACTTCCGCCAGGCGGCCGTCTCCATCCTGCAGGACAACGGCAGCAGCATCTGCGACCTGCAATATGAATCCTTCCAGGTCACAGAGGGAAAGCCGGCCCTTCCCGGCCTTCCTGCCACCTACTGTGAGGAGGACCGGGAAGCCGAGACCCTTCACCTCTTCCTGGCAGACCCCCTGACCGGGGTACGGGCCGAGCTCCTCTACACCGTCTTCGCGGACTATCCGGCCCTGGCCCGCAGTGTCCGCTTCGAAAACAGGGGCGGATCAGAGGTCTGGCTCGATACAGCCATGAGCATGAATCTGGACCTGCAGGATTCGGACTATGAGTTCGTCCAGCTGTCCGGCACCTGGTGCAGGGAGCGCTATATCCACGAGAACCATTTGCGCCCCGGCGTCCAGAGCATCGAGAGCAACCGCGGCCACTCCTCCCACCAGCACAATCCTTTTCTCCTGCTGAAACGTCCCGGCACGGATGAGGATCGCGGAGAGGCTCTGGGGATCAGCCTGGTCTATTCCGGAAACTTCCTGGCCCGGGCCGAGGTCGACGCCTGGGATGTCACCCGTGTGAGCATGGGCATCAACCCGGGGACCTTCCGCTGGAAGCTGGAGCCCGGGGACTCTTTCCAGACCCCCGAGGCTGTCCTTGTCTACACGGAGGACGGCCTCAATGCCATGAGCCGGACCTTCCACGCTCTTTATCAAAAGAGACTGGCCCGGGGCTTCTGGCGCGACAGACCCAGGCCCATTCTGATCAACAACTGGGAGGCCACCATGTGGAATTTCACCCAGGACCAGATCCTGGAGATCGCCTCCACCGCCGCGGGAGCCGGCATAGAACTCTTCGTTCTGGATGACGGCTGGTTCAAAAACCGCAACGATGACCTCTCCGGCCTGGGCGATTGGTACGCCTGCCCTCAAAAGCTTCCGGACGGCATCGGCGCCCTGGCCGACAGGATCCGGGCCCTGGGCATGTCCTTCGGCCTCTGGTTCGAGCCCGAAATGGTCAATCTCGACTCCGACCTCTACAGAGACCACCCCGACTGGGTCGTCCGCACGCCCGGCCGCCACATGTCCCACGGCAGAAATGAGTACGTGCTTGACTTCGGCAGACAGGAGGTCGTCGACCATCTCTTTGCCCGCATGAAGGCTGTCATGGAGGAGGCAAGGGTCTCCTACGTCAAATGGGACATGAACCGCAGCATCACCGAGGCCTTTTCATCGGTCCTTCCCGCCGACCGCCAGGGGGAATTCTTCCACCGCTATATCCTGGGCGTCTATGACCTCTACGAGCGTCTGAACCGGGCTTTCCCCGAGGTCCTCTTTGAGTCCTGTGCCTCGGGAGGCGGCCGCTTTGACCCCGGCCTCCTCTACTACGCTCCCCAGGCCTGGACCAGCGACTGCACCGACGCGGCCCAGAGGATCCGGATCCAGTACGGGACCTCCCTCTGCTATCCGGTCAGCAGCATGGGAAGCCATGTATCCCACAGCCCCAACATCATGCTCAACCGCAGCATCTCCCTGGAGACCAGGGCCAACGTCGCCTTCTTCGGGACCTTCGGCTATGAGCTGGACCTCAATGAACTGACACAGGAGGAACTGGACATGGTCCGGGACCAGGTCACTTTTATGAAAAAATACCGTGCCCTCCTCCAGTTCGGGACCTTCTACCGCCTGCGCAGCCCCTTCGACGGCAACTACGCCTCCTGGATGGTCGTCAGCGCCGACCGCCGCACCGCTATCGTCGGCTGGTACAAATTCCTCAACGAGGTCAACACCCCCTACCTGCGCGTCCGCCTGCAGGGCCTGGATCCGGACCTGGACTATACCGTCAATGACGAAGCCGTCCGCGGCGGCGACGAACTCATGAACATGGGCCTCATCACGACCGACAGCTCGGCCGGCGACTGCCTGCCAGGTCACAAGCCCGCCACCGACTTCGACTCACAGCTCTTCGTACTCAAAGCCATATAAATCTCCGAAAAGCTGTTTTATTTGACCGTCAAATAAAACGGCTTTATACTATTTGTAAAAGCTCCGGTCAAGCGACAGTGGGCGTCGCGTGCTCGCACGCAGACGCACACGGGCATTTGACCGGGCCACGGACATGAGCAAAATAGCAGCGCGAGCCCCAAGGATGAGCGATGCGATTTGCGAATGTACGTGGCAGGAACGCGGGAGTGCGGCGGCCGAGCCGCACAGAGCGATCCGGGGAGCTTTTACAAATAAACCAAAGCTCCGGTCAGGCGTCAACGGACATTTGACCGGGCCACGGACATGAGCAAAAAAGCGTCGCGAATCCGGAGGAAAAACAATGATCATTTTGAAAATCCTTCTGACCCTGTATTTCGGGAGCACAGATTCTTTCGGCATCCTTTTTCAGCTCCTGATGATCCTGGGGACCTGGAAGCTGTTGGAAAAATCAGGCGTCGACAAGAGATGGGCTCTGGTTCCCTGTTTCAGATACTACATGCTGGGTAAATGCGCGGACCGGGAACTGGAGGGCAGGGTCATCGCCGTCAATATGGCTATGTCTACGATTTTCACCCTGCTTGCCCTGCTCATCCGCCAGGATCCCTGGCACAGCCTGTTCCTGGTGACCACCTTTGTTCTCGTCATCGTTTCCGTTATCTATGAGATCCGTCTCTATTCGGGACTCATAGAGATCTATGGCGTGAGCAGATGCTGGATCCTGGTCTGGATCTTTGCGGAGTGGGTCGCCGCCTGCTGGTGGGGCTTCTCCCCCCGCTATCAGCCCCGGCTCAAGGTCGATGAGCTGCACAGGGAGTCTCTGACCATTTTTTCCGGTAATAAGGCCCGGGAGCTGGGACAGGGGCTGACGGTCAATCTGGAGGAGCGGACAGCCACAGAGTTTTTTAAGAAAAAATATCTGCTGAGGGATATACACCTGAATATCCCTCCCGGCAGGATGGTCCTGCTGCTTGGAGGCTCAGGGGCCGGCAAGACAACCTTCGTCAATGCCGTCAACGGCTACGAAAAGGCCAGGGCAAAGGTCACTCTGAACGGCACGGACATCTATCTGGAATATAAAAAAATGCAGTATGAGATCGGCTTCGTGCCCCAGCAGGAGCTGATGAGGAGCAAGGACACCGTCTACCGGACCCTGGCGGATATGGCTTCCCTGCGCCTTCCCACCAATCTGACACCGGAGGATGAAAAAAAACGTATTCAGGATGTCATGGAGATCTTCGGCCTGGTCCCCTTAAAGGACAGCCTGGTCGAAAAGCTTTCAGGCGGACAGAAAAAACGTCTTTCCATCGCCATGGAGCTTTTGTCCAATCCGGACCTCTTTATACTCGATGAACCGGATTCCGGACTGGACGGCGTCATGGCCCGTGAGCTGATGGAGGAGCTCCGCAAGGTTGCGGACCAGGGCAAGATCGTCATTGTGATCACCCATACGCCGGACCGCGTCATCGACCTCTTTGACGATGTGATCGTCCTGGCCAAGGATTCCGGCCGCACAGGCCGCCTGGCCTTCTACGGCACCATAGACGAAGCAAGAAAATTCTTCGGGAAACAGACAATGGAAGAGATCGTCAGGACCATCAACCGCAAAGAGGAAGGCGGCGAGGGTAAGGCTGACGAGTACATCGCCAGATTCGTGGAGGTGCAGAATGCCTGATCTGAAAACAAAAACAGGAAACATCCCAGCCGCAGGCCGGCAGGCCAGGCCTCTGCTGAGAAGACTCCACAGGGGCAGGCTGGAACAGGTCTGGATCTATCTGGGGAAACTCCTCCGCATGTTCGTCTACCAGAACGACTGGAAGGTCCTTCCCATGTCCGCTCTGGTGGCCGGTCTGGTGACCATGGTGATCAAGGGGAGCATGTTCATCAATATGGAGGGCACCCTGCGCGGAGCCTTTGCCCTCGCCTGCGTGGGCATCTGGAACGGCTGCTTTAATTCCATTCAGGTCGTGTGCAGGGAGAGGGACATCGTCAAGAGGGAGCACCGCTCGGGCATGCATATCTCCTCCTATCTGACGGCCCACGCCATCTACCAGGCCCTGCTCTGCCTGGCGCAGACCGTGCTCACCATGTACGTCTGCCACATGACCCGCGTCCGTTTTCCCGCGGAAGGCATCTTCACATCCGCGATGATCTTTGACATCGGCATCTCCATGTTCCTGATCACGTATGCCGCGGATATGATGGCCCTTTTCATCTCCTGTATCTGCCACACCACGACAGCCGCCATGACGATCATGCCCTTTATCCTGATCTTCCAGCTGGTCTTTTCAGGAGGCATGTTTACCCTTCCCCAGTGGATCATGCCTCTGACTGAACTCACGGTCTCCAACTACGGACTCAAGGTCATCGCCTCCCAGTCGGATTACAACAACCTCCCCATGGCCACCGGCTGGAACACCCTGTACAGGATGAGAAATGAGGAAGTCACGATCACCACGACCGCGGGCCAGCTCATGGACCTTCTGTCCGACGAGAGCGACCCCTCCGTCGCAGAACTCCGGGCCACCCCTGTCGCCGATCCGGTCACTGCCGGCATGATGCTGGACCAGGTCGCAGCCTCCCCGGAATTTGAGCAAAAAAAGGACGACCCCATCACCTACAGGACCACAGTCGGAGAACTCATTAAAATGTGCGGGGAGAAGGAAGTCCGGGATTTGATCGAGAAAAAGACCGCAGAGGCCAGCAGAGTTGATGAATATGCGCAGGACCCCGCCCTGATCCTGGGCTACTGGCTTCGTCTGATCGCCTTCTCCGTCGTCTTCCTGGCCCTGTCCGTCATCGTCATGGAGTTTATCGACAAAGATCATCGCTGAGTCAGCGGGGACGTTTCAGTTTGACTCATTTTTAAGTCAACCGGGGACATCTATGTCTGACTCAGTTTTAGGTCAACCGGGGACATCTATGTCTGACTCAGTTTTAGGTCAACCGGGGACATCTATGTTTGGCTCATTTCGATCCGCATAAAGCAGGCGGGACTATTCAGCCCGTCTCGTCAGACTCTGAAAATATGGAACAGGCCATTCCCGGATCCGGGAATGGCCTGTAATTTAACGAAAAGGGAAGGAACCCTATGGG
>DGUF01000205.1:0-162 GCA_002394525.1 Lachnospiraceae bacterium UBA4317
CGGGACCGAAAAAGCTGGTCAGCAGACCCTGAGAGCCCTGAAGGGCGGGAACGGCCACATCATCGGCGGAGATCATGGAGAGCTCGTGGATCGAGTTGAGGAAGCCCCCGTGTCCGTTCAGGACCGCCAGGATGACCGCGCAGATACCGAAGAGCATGATGA
>DGUF01000205.1:248-6038 GCA_002394525.1 Lachnospiraceae bacterium UBA4317
TGCCCTGGATGAAATCGTTGAGAGCCGTTGCCATGTATCCGCCCACGATGACATAGACGCCGGTCAGGACAGCCATGACCACCAGGCAGACACTGTAGGGGATATCAAAGGCCATTCCGAACAGACGGGACAGACCATTGTAGATCGAAGCCGTGTAGGGGACCAGGAAAACGAAAGCGATCGCTGAGCCGGCGATCTGCAGAGCCCTGGACTGGAAGCGCTTGCCGAAGAAATCGGGCATGGTCCGCGAATCCAGCTTCTGGGTCATGACGCGCGTGCGGCGCCCCAGGACCAGCCAGGCCAGCAGAGAACCGATGAAGGCATTGCCCAGACCGATCCAGGTGGAAGAAAGACCGTATTTCCAGCCGAACTGTCCCGCGTATCCAACGAATACGACCGATGAAAAATACGACGTGCCGTAAGCAAAAGCTGTGATCCAGGGTCCGACTTCACGTCCGCCCAGGACGTAATCCGTGACGCTGCCGGCTTTTCTGCGGCTATAAAAGCCGACACCGATCATAATGCTGAAAAAGATCAGGAGCAGCAGAACTTTAGAAAACATGACGGGTAACCTCCATTTGATTGATGAAAGTAAAAAATAACAGTTCCGGACGATAAAACGTCCGCAGGACCCGCACCCCGCCGGAAAAGAACCGGCCCGGATACTTTCGCACTTAAACGCTTAAACGCTTAGACGCTTTAAAGTCCTGAAGCGTATTATACGGACAGCCCCCCGGGATGTCAACAGGAAACCTGCGTTTTTTTCTGTGAAAAAGTGGCCTAAAAAAAAGACAATCCGGGCGGAGCGTGATTCGGGGCGGTGGATCGGTGGATGGACCGGCTGACTGCCCCCTGTTCCCCGCCTCCCTTCAAATCGCCTTAAAACTCGGGTTTTTGCGTAGAAAATAACCCAAAAACTCCCCGCGTCCGCTTCGGTCTGAACTCCTATTCCAATTCGTCACTGTACACGCCCCCTCGAAGGGCGTGTACATGTAACGTTGCGTTCAGCGATTCCAACGCGCTACGCGCCGCTGAACGCCTTTAAACTCGGGTTTTGCGCAAAAAGCGTGCGCAAAACGCCTCGCGTTTCAGGTGGGCCTGAACTGTAACTCCAATTCTAATAAAACTATGAAATCTTACTTGCCCGGCTTGAGAAATAGAAGTCAAGTGGTTATAATCCTGTCACTGAATGCGATCCAGACCAGGATAAACAGGCAAGAACAGGAAAAAGGGGATAAAATGGCATTTTCAGATTCAGGATCCAGAGACAGAAGAACGAATCATACAGGAAATAACGACAGAAGGGGGCGCTACCGCAGTGATCCCTATTCCTCACCCGAGGGATGGCGCGAGGACGAAGAGGATTATGAGGAATTTGCCCGCTCCATGGACCGGAAAAAGGCCGCGCAGAGCGGCCCTCAGAGGAGAGGGACGTCCGCCCGGTCGGGCAGCAGGCCGCGGGCGGAAGAATATGACCAGTACGACTCTGCATCCCGGAGAGGAGGCTACAGCGGCTACCGGGAGGCGGGCGACCTGGACAGCGGGCCGCGCGCGGGCGGCTCTGACAGGAGAAGCTCCGGCAGCTCCGGCAGGGAAAAGAGGCCCCGCAGGCGAAAGAGCGGTGTCCTCAAGACGATCCTGGCCTCGGTCCTGATCCTCCTCATCATCGCCGCGGCCGCGGGCGGATATGCCTTCTATAAGATGAGAAATGTCCTGCAGCTGCAGAGGGTCAATTCGGTGGACCTGGAGGCGCAGCTGACTCCCGGGATCCCGAGAAAGGTCATCAATGACGAAAGAATGGCCGGCTTCCGCAATATCGCCCTCTTCGGCGTGGATTCCAGGACCGGCGATCTCCTGGAGGGGGACAACCGGTCCGACACGATGATGATCTGCTCGATCAATGACAAGACCGGCGAGATCCGCCTGGTCTCCGTCTTCCGCGATACCCTCCTCGATGTCGGGGACGGCGAGCTGAGAAAGGCCAACACAGCCTACGCCCTGGGCGGACCGGTCCAGGCCATCAATATGCTCAACAAAAACCTGGACCTGAACATCGTCGATTTTGTGACGGTCGGGTTTGAGGGCCTGGCCAATACCATTGACGCCCTGGGAGGCATAGAGATCGAGATTGACGAGGAGGAGCGCGGCTATCTCAACCAGTACGTCCACGACATGCATGTGGAGCTGGGGACTGAGGATACGCCGGTGGACCAGGCCGGCCTGGTCACCCTCTCAGGCATCCAGGCGACCGCCTACAGCCGGATCCGCTATACGGCAGGAGACGATTTCCGCCGGGCGGAGCGGCAGCGCATCGTCCTGAACAAGACCCTGGAAAAGGCCCGGGCAGCCTCTCCCGCAGACCTGGTCAAGGTGGCGGACAATGTTATGGGCGACCTGGCCACCTCCCTGTCCTCCACAGAGATCCTGAGCATGATCCTCAAGGCCTCGGACCTCAATCTCGTGGACACGGCCGGCCTGCCGCTCGAGGAAAACAGGACCTTCGGCAACAGCTATGAGGAGGGAGACTACATCCTCCCCCTCCATCTGGAGGACAATGTCAGATTCCTGCATAAATTCCTTTTTGATGAAGAGAACTATGTCCTTTCCGAAGAGGCGCAGGAGATTGACACGGCCATCAGGACCAGTGCGGGATACGGCACGGAAGATTATACCTGGTGATATCTGCCATATAAGGTGACAACACAACAAGGCCGCAGTGCAAGGCCCCTCGAGGGACTTGTCCTGCGGCCTTTTCTCTGGCTGCCCGATACCGCGCATTGCCGCGAAAACACCATGACATCGAGAGGGGCCTGGATTGTAACCTTTTGCCGCCTGCATGGGACACCGGCGGGAAAAGTCTATTGGTAAACTTCCTCTGATATGTTACACTTAACCTATAACGTATCATTATTACAGTGCAGGCGATCACTGTATAGGCCGTTTCACACAATTCAGACAGCGGGGTGCATGCATGAATATCAGGGAATTCTACGAACGGACGGGTGGAGACTACGCAGGTGTAATGGACCGCTTTTACGAGGAGAGCCGTGTCAGGCGCTTTCTCAGGATGTTCAAAGAGGATCCGAGCTTTCCGGAACTGGAGGCCCGTCTGGAGGAGGACCGGCTCAGGGAAGCCTTTCTGGCTGTGCACACCCTCAAGGGAGTATGTCTGAATATCGGCTTCAGCCGCCTCTATGGATTCGCGAGCGATGTGACGGAAGCTTTGCGGGCGGAGGACAAGGAGAAGGCCCTGGAATTGATGCCGGGACTTCGTCAGTGCTACGGGGAGATCCTCGGCGTGATCGATGAAGTTCTGGTGGAAGACGCCTGAAATCTAAAAAAAATATAAAAAATTCATTGTGGTTTTATGAGAATCTGCTAGAATGTTGTTTGACAGACAGGCTCACAGCCGGGGAGGACCATCCTTCCTGCTGCTTTTCTGTCAGCATTAATCAGGCGCCCGGACATGGACCGCGCGCACAGTTTTAAGAAAAGAGGTAGAAAGAGGTAGAAAATGAAAGATTTTATGAATGAATTTAAGGAGTTTATCAGCCGTGGCAACGTCATGGACATGGCAGTTGGTATCATGATCGGCGGAGCTTTCACGGCCATCGTCACATCTCTGGTCGAGGATATCATCAGCCCTATCCTGGGTATTTTCGGCGGCCTGAATTTCGATAAGCTGAGCCTCAATATCATGGGCGAGGTCACACTGAACTACGGTAAATTCATCACGGCAGTGATCAACTTCCTGATCATGGCCTTCATCCTCTTCTCCATCATCAAGGCCCTCAATGCCGCCGCCTCCAAGGTCAAAAAAGAGGCTGAGGAAGAGGCTCCCACGACCAAGATGTGCCCTTACTGCATGAGTGAGGATGTCCCGATCGCAGCGACAAGGTGCCCTCACTGCACATCCGAGCTCCCCGCAGTGGAAGCGGCAGATGAGACAGTGACCGAGTAAACCACCTGAGAATGCGGCACAGGGAGGCTTGTATAGACAGCTGCATTTATGGCTGTATAAAAAGCGAACTGGAGAGCGGCATTCAATAAACGGCAGAAACAGGCGGCTGCGCCTGAGAAGCAAAAGACTTCCCGGGACCAGACAGAGAGTAAGCGGGGCGGAGACGGATGTCTCCGCCCTTTTACTGTGAGAACTCCAAAGCGGCCCGGAGAGCTTTTGCATGCGCGCGCCGGCCGGAAGCCCGCAGAGGCCCTGCAGCACAGCCGGTGAGACGGCATGCGCGCCGGCCCGGAAAGAGGATGACCTATGGACCAGAACAGACAGATATACAGATTGCAGGCAGACCTGGAGGCCTATGCGGCTCAGGGGCTTTACCCCTTTCACATGCCGGGCCACAAGCGCCGCATGCAGCCCGCGCCCGGCCTGCCATTTGACTGGGACCTGACGGAGGTGCCCGGCACGGATGACCTGCACGAGGCGGACGGGATCCTCAGGGAGGCCATGGACCAGACGGCCCGCCTGTGCGGGGCGGACAGGACCTGGTACCTGGTCAACGGCAGTACCTGCGGTCTCCTTGCGGGGATCCGGGCCCTGGCCGGCCAGGGGGCGGAGGTGATCTGTGCCAGAAACTGCCACAAGGCGGTCTTTCACGCGATCGAACTGGCGGGCTTTCAGGTCCACTGGATCCTGCCGGAGACAGACCCGGACTGGGGGATCTGCCGGGGCATCACCGCGGGGGAGGTGGAGTCCGCCCTCCGCAGGCACCCCTCCTCGCGGGCGGTGATCCTGACAAGCCCCACCTATGAGGGAATCCTGTCGGAGACGGAGGAGATCTGCCGGATCTGCCATGCCCGCGGCATCCCCGTCCTGGTGGACGAGGCCCACGGCGCCCACCTCCTGGCCCTCTCCGAGGCCGCTGGCTTTCCGCCCGGGGCTCTCGCGGCCGGGGCGGACCTGGTGGTGCAGAGCCCCCACAAGACCCTGCCCAGCCTGACCCAGACGGCCCTGCTCCACCTGAAGGGCAGCCTGGTCGACCCCCTGCGGGTCGAGGAGGAGCTGGATTATTTTGAGACCAGCTCCCCCTCCTATCCCCTTATGGCCTCCCTGGACGGCTGCACCGGGATCCTGGTGGAGCAGGGAGCGGAGCTCTTTCAAAAATGGGCGGAGAGGCTGGACCGCTTTGACCGGGCGGTGGAAAACCGCCTGCACAGGCTCAGGATCCTGGGAAGAGGAGAAGACCGGACACTGGCGGCGGAACACAGATCCCTGGATCCGGGCAAGATCCTGATCGATGCCGCCGGAGCCGGAATGACCGGCCTGCAGCTGGCCGCTGTCCTGAGGGAAAAATACAGGATGGAGACGGAGATGCAGCAGGGCCCTCTGGTCCTGGTCATGACCAGCATCTGCGACGAAGAGGACGCGCTGGACCGCCTGGCCCGAGCCCTTCTGGAGATCGACGCCGGGGGCGCCCCGGCAGACCGGACCGGGGCTGCCTTTTCAGCGTCAGACCTGCGCCCCAGGGTTTACTGCGCTCCGGGCCGGGCCGCAGCCCTGGAAAAAGAAGAGGTCCCCCTCGCCGATGCCGCCGGCAGGATCTGCGCCGAGTACCTCTACTACTATCCGCCGGGGATCCCCTTTCTGGCTCCGGGCGAGGTCATCACGCGAAAGATCCTGACCCTGGTCGAAGACCTGCAGGCCGATGGACAGTATCCCTACAGGCATCCGGAGGGTCTGAGGACCATACGCTGCCTTCGGGATTGACGGGCCCTGACAGGAAGCGGTGTGACAAGGGGACAGGCACTCTGTGGTGTGACAAGGGGACAGGCACT
>DGUF01000289.1 GCA_002394525.1 Lachnospiraceae bacterium UBA4317
CTGATCATCGATGATACACCGGAAGCGGTCGTCATTTCTGCTTTCGATCCCATCCGGCGCGAGGTCGCGCGTGTGGCTCTTGAGAAGCTCATCGTCGACGGCAGGATCCATCCTGCCAGGATCGAGGAGATGGTCGGCAAGGCCCAGCGCGAGGTGGAAGCCCGCATCAAGGAAGAGGGCGAAGCCGCCACTCTCGAGGTCGGTGTGCACGGGATCCATCCGGAGCTCGTGCGTCTGCTGGGTAAGATGCGGTTCCGCACCAGCTACGGTCAGAATGCCCTCAAGCATTCGATCGAGGTTGCCCAGCTGTCCGGTCTTCTGGCCAGCGAGCTGGGACTGGACGTACGCCTTGCCAAGCGCGCAGGCCTGCTCCACGATATAGGAAAGGCTGTGGACCATGAGATGGAAGGATCTCATGTACAGCTGGGAGCGGAGCTCTGCAGAAAATACAAGGAATCTCCGACAGTTATCAATTCCGTGGAAGCGCATCACGGTGATGTCGAGGCGACGAGTCTGATCGCCTGTATCGTACAGGCGGCCGACACGATCTCCGCGGCCCGTCCGGGCGCGAGGAGAGAGACCCTCGAGGCATATACGACAAGACTGAAACAGTTGGAAGAAATCACAAACAGTTTTAAAGGGGTTAGCAATTCTTATGCCATTCAGGCAGGAAGAGAAGTTCGCGTAATGGTAGTTCCTGAGCAAATCAGCGATGCTGATATGGTACTGCTGGCCAGAGAGATTTCCAAGCGGATCGAATCCGATATGGAATATCCCGGCCAGATCAAGGTCAATGTGATCCGTGAGTCCAGAGTTACGGATTACGCCAAATAATAGTGAGTAGATAACTTAGGTGCTGCGGATGACAGTTGGAATCCGCAGCACTTCCTGCGTCCGGCCATGCCGGCGGAGGTCCTGGTCCGGAAGCCGGGACTTTTTAGAAAATGCCGGCAGAGAACAGGAAGCCGGGATTTTTCATAAAAAGCGGAGGTCCTGGTCCGGAAGCCGGGACTCTTCGTAAAAATACAGGTCAGGGACAGGATCAGGAACAGGTTGAGGAAAAAAGGGGAGCAGTTATGGAAAAGGGACAGGACAGCGCGCCGCGTCTTCTGAGTGAGGAAGAAATCGAGAGGATGCTGGGACTTCCGGACCTGGAAACGGTGGCCGGGCTGCGGGACCGGGCGGTCCTGGAGCTCTTGTGCGGGACCGGTCTCAAGGTCAGGGAGCTGACGGGCCTGCGCCTGGAAAACCTGGACCTGCAGATCTCCTGTCTGCTGCTGTCGGAAGGGACCAGCGGGGAGGGGGTGCGGATGGTGCCCTTTGGCAAGAGGACCAGGACCATTCTCCTGCGCTATGTCTATGCGGTGCGCAGGGATTCGGAGGGGCCCTCCAGTCTGGTCTTTCCGGGCCGGGACAAAAAGGAGCTGTCCCGCCAGGCCGTCTGGAAGACAGTCAGAAAGTACGCCGCGGCCGCCGGGATCGGACATCCGGTATCGCCGGAGGACCTGAGGTCCTCCCTGGCCGTCTCCCTGCTCAGGGCAGGGGCTGACCCGGCCGGAGTCCGGCAGATGCTGGGCATCCGGGAGGCGGCGCTCAAGAGGTACCTGGTCTTCTGCGGGCAGTCTCCGGAAAGACCTCTGGTTCTGGAAGCCGCAGCCGGCCGGAATCCCGGCGAAAACTGTATCTGACCCGGTCCCTGGATGCCGTCTTTTTTGAGGGGCGCGGAAGGAAACGGCGGGTTACAGTTCGGACCTGCCTGAAGCGCGGCCGGGTTACAATTCAGACCTGCCTGAAGCGCGGGGTGTTTTTTTAGACAATGCGAAGCTCTGTTTTTTTTCGCGAACCCCCGGGTTGAACGGCGGTGTCTGGAAAAATAGCGGGTTTTATAAAAAGTTTTGTGCAAATCTCCTATAAATAGGGTATAATAACTTTATGTTGTTGTTGATTGTTTGCGGCTGTTTGTGATCCGGACCGCAGCCTATCATTTAATCACCCAAGTCTCACACAGTATCAGGGGGTTATAGGATATGAAGAAGATTCTTTTTGTGGCATCAGAAGGCGTTCCTTTCATCAAGACCGGCGGTCTGGCGGACGTGGTCGGTTCTCTGCCCAAGGAACTGGACAAGGAGTATTACGACGTCAGGGTCATCATGCCCAAGTATTCCTGCATGAAGCAGGAAATGAAGGACAAGATGGAATATGTCACTCACTTCTACATGGATTTCCACTGGAAGAGCGAATATGTGGGCGTCCTGCAGGCGGAAGTGGAGGGCATCAAGTTCTATTTCATCGACAACGAAGGTTTCTTCACCAGCGATAAGCCCTATACCGACGACCCCCTGTTTGAGATCACCCGCTTCGCCTTCTTCTCCAAGGCAGCCCTGTCCGCCCTTCCTACGATCGACTTCCGCCCCGACCTCATCCACTGCCACGACTGGCAGACCGGTCTGGTCCCCGTCTATCTCAAGGAGCGTTTCGCGGGAAGTGAATTTTACCAGGGCATCAAGTCTGTCATGACGATCCACAACCTGAAGTTCCAGGGCAAGTGGAATGTGCGCGATGTGGAGGATATCACCGGACTTTCCGGCTATTATTTCACGCCTGACAAGCTGGAGGCCTACAAGGATGCAAACCTCCTCAAGGGCGGTCTGGTCTATGCCGATGCCATCACCACAGTCTCCCCGACCTATGCGGAGGAGATCAAGACCCAGTTTTACGGTGAGGGCCTGGACGGGCTGATGAATGCCAGAAGCCACGACCTGCGCGGTATCATCAATGGTATCGACTACACCGACTTCTCCCCGGACAATGACAAGAAGATCCCGCAGCCCTATACCGTGGACAACTTCCGCAAGATGAAGGTCAAAAACAAACTGGCCCTGCAGAAGGAGCTGGGGCTCAAGGTCGACGAGAAGTGCTTCATGATCGGTATCGTCTCCAGACTGACGGACCAGAAGGGCTTCGACCTCATCGCCTATGTCCTGGAGGAGATCCTGTCCCTCGACGCCATCCAGATGGTGGTCCTGGGCACCGGCGAGGAGCGCTACGAGAACATGTTCCGTTACTTCGACTGGAAGTACAACGACAAGATCTCTGCCAACATCTACTATTCGGACGAGCTGTCCCACAAGATCTACGCGGCCTCCGACGCCTTCCTCATGCCGTCCCTGTTTGAGCCCTGCGGACTTTCCCAGCTCATGTCCCTGCGCTACGGCACACTGCCGATCGTGCGCGAGACCGGCGGCCTCAAGGATACGGTCGAGCCCTACAATGAGTTCGAGGGGACCGGCACAGGCTTCACCTTTGCCAACTACAATGCCCACGAGATGATGCACGCGATCCGCTATGCGGAGCAGGTCTACTATGACAAGCGTCTCGAGTGGAACAAGATGGTCGAGCGCGCCATGAAGGCAGACTTCTCCTGGGCCCAGTCCGCGGCCAAGTATCAGGAGATGTATGACTGGCTGATCGGCTGACGGGAAGAGCGATTTCCCGACGGAGACATTTTCTGACGGAGCGATTTCCTGGCGGAAAGATTTTCTGAAGGAGAGATTTTCTGGCGGAGAGATTCCGGGAAAAGAGTTTTCGGAAAAGAGTTTTCGGAAAAGAAATACTGATTTAAATCTGAGAAGACTGATTTCCGGTAAAGGAATGAAAGATGCGGCGGGATGCAGGTCCCGCCGCATTTTTTTGAAAAAATCCTCTGTTTTTTGAAAAATCCACGTTTTTTGCAAAAATCCCCCGTCCTGCAGGGGGCGGGGAGCATGAAGCGCGGCGGGTCCTGCCCATGGCTGGATGCTGCCGGAGTTTATCGTCGAAAATGCTTTCCCGCGGGACCGGGATCACGGAGCATTGGCAACGGAACTAGGGCTGATCACGGCTGAATTACGGCGGGCAATGTGACTGGATTTTTGAGGGACAAGCTGTTATAGTGTTGCGGTAAAAAGCAAAACAGACAGACAGGTCCCCGGGGGACAGAGGTGCTTGAGAGGCGGATATGGCAAGAGACAGAAGGAACAGCAGAAAAAGACCGGACAGGGCTTATACGGATGCGGCGGACAGGGGAGACAAAAGGCCTGCCGCCGTGGAGGCGGAGGCTGAGTCGGAGTCCTCGCCGGGCGGCGGGATCGCCGTCCAGGCCGGGATCCTGGCCATCGCGACGATCGTCGTCCGCATCATCGGCCTGCTCTACCGGGCGCCCCTCACAGCCATCATCGGGGATGAGGGCAACGGCTATTACGGGGCGGCCTACAATATATATATGATCATCCTGATCCTGTCGTCCAACTCCCTGCCGGCGGCCATTTCCAGGCAGATGTCGACCAAGATCGCGGTGGGAGAGTACAGGAATGCCCAGCGGGCCTTCCACTGTGCCCTGGCCTATTCCCTGGTCGTGGGCGCGGCGGGGAGCCTTCTGCTCTATTTCGGAGCTCCCTTCCTGGTGCCGTCCAACGCGGTCCCGGTCCTGCGGGTCTTCGCGCCGACCGTCTTTCTCTTTGGCATCCTGGGTGCGGTCCGGGGATATTTCCAGGCCAACCAGTCCATGGTCCAGACCTCGGTCTCCCAGATCCTGGAGCAGATCGCCAACGCGGCAGTCAGCATCGGGGCGGCGACCCTCCTGATCCGCACGGCCGCCCTGTCGGCCACGCAGACGGACAGGGCTGTGCGGGGAGCCATGGGCAGCGCTCTCGGAACGGGGAGCGGCGTCGCCACGGCCCTCCTGTTCATGGCGGCCGCCTATTTCAGACACAGGCGCCGTTATCTGGGCCGGGTCAGCCGGGACAGGGGGCGGGTCCAGGCCTATGCGTCGATCATGCGGAGCACGATCCTGGTGATCACGCCCTTTATCGTCAGCAGCTTTATCCTCAATCTCACGACGACCCTGGACCAGATGGTCTATCTGAGGATGCTGATCGGGGGGCGGGGCCTGCCGGAGCCCGCGGTCACGACGGTCTACGGCCTCTTTTCCAACAAGGCGGTGGTCATCACCAATATCCCGATCTCGGTGGCCACGGCGGTCTCGGCGGCCATCATCCCCAATATCTCCATGGCCCATGCCTCGGGGGACCTCAGGGAGACCAGGCGCAGGGCGGTCAATGCCTCCCGCATGGCCCTGATCATTTCCATCCCCTGCGCGGTCGGGCTCATGGTCCTGGCCAGGCCGGTCACCATGCTCATGTTCCCCCAGTGGGATACCCTGGACCTGGCCTCCCTCCTGCTGGCCCTGCAGGCGGTCACGGTCATTTTCCTGTCGGTGGGGACCATCACCAACGCGGTCCTGCAGGCGATCGGAAAGATGAACCTGCCCATCGTCAGCGCGGGAATCTCCCTGATCATCCAGACGGCAGTCCTGGCCTTCCTGCTCCGTTTCACGGACTGGGGGATCTATGCCATGGTCCTGGTCAGCGTCCTCTACGCGGCGATCATCTTTGCCCTCAATGAGATCTTCCTTCGCCACTACCTGGACCTGAGGGTGGACGGCTGGCAGGTCTACGGCAAGCCCCTGGTCAGCGCCGCGGTCATGGGCGCGGCCGCCTTTGGCATCCACCAGGGCATTTTCCGCCTTCTCTCCGGTTTCCGGGGAGAATACCTGAGCAATTTCATCGCTGTGATCCCGGCCATCCTGGCGGCGGTTCCGGTCTATTTCTTTATCCTGATCCGGCTGGGCGGCTTCACGGAGGAGGACATCCTGGGCCTGCCCAAGGGGGGCGCGATCGCGGGCCTGCTCAAAAGGCTACACTGGCTGTCCTGATTATCAGTCATTGACCTCCTGCAGGCCGGTGATGTCGGTCTTTGCCAGGATGGAGTAATTGGTGTAGTAGACGACGAAGCCGGGGGCGGCCCCGGAGGGCTTCTTTACATTCCTGCGCTCCAGGTAGTCGATCTCGACCTTGCCCTGGCTGCGGCCGCTGGAGTACCAGGCGGCCAGGGCGGCTGCCTCCTCGAAGGCCCGGTCGGGGATCTCGTCCATGGAACGGCCTCCCGACCGGAGCAGGACATGGGAGCCGGGCATGTCATTGGCGTGGAACCAGATGTCGCGGCCGTCTGCCAGGCGGAAGGTGATCTCGTCGTTCTGGGTGTTGTTTTTGCCGACGTAAATATCGTAGCCGTCGCTGCTGATGTAATGGAGGGGCTTGCTCTGGGGGGCGCGGGCGCGTCCCTTTTTGGTCTCGTTTTTGCGGCCCGTGTACTTGCGGCGCAGGAAGCCGCTCTCCTCCATCTCCCGCCGGATCTGGGACAGGTCTCCGTCCGTCGTGGAGAATTCCAGGGCGTTCTGGATGCTGCGCAGGTGGTCGATCTCGGCCTTGACCTCGACCGTGAGCCGGGTCAGGGCCTCGTTGGTCCGCTTCATGCGGGCGTAGCGGTCAAAGTATTTCTGGGCATTCTGCTGGGGAGTCAGGGTCGGGTCGAGCGGGACCGTGATCTTTTCACCCGTGTAGTAGTTGTCGAGTTCGCAGCTTTTGGCCCCGGCCGGTATGGAGTAGCCGTAGGCGGTCAGGAGCTCGCCGTAGACCTTGTACTTGTCCCTTTTCTCGGTGTCGCGGATCTGCCGGCACTGGAGGTCGTACTTGTGGACGTCGCGCTCCAGGATGGTCTGGACAATGTGGCGCAGGTCGGCCGACCGCTGGCGGATCCGGGTGTAGAGATTTTTTCTGGCATAAAAGTCCTCCAGGAGCTCCGAGGGAGAGTCGTAGGGGACCTCCAGGCAGTCCGCGTAGTGGCTGAGGGGGAAGAGGGAGAATTCGACCGGGGCCCCGGCCGCGCCGCCCTCTCCTTTGCGGCAGTACATGACCGGATGGAAGATCCCCTCTTGAATATCAGAGATCAGCCGGGAAAAATGCTTCCAGAGGGCATCCTTTTCCTCCGGGGCCAGCAGGGCGGCGGACCGGTCCTGGGTCAGGTCGGCCCGGTGGGCGATCTCCTGGGCCGCCGCGGGTGAAAAACCCGTGTAGGACCTGACCAGGAGCTTGGACACGTCCATGTGGCCATTGTCCAGAACATTGAAAAAGCCCTCCCTGGTCTCCGCGAGGGGGTCTTTTTTGGACTGGGTGTCGGGGATGAAATAGGTCCGCCCGGGCAGGACCTCGCGCACGGAGCTGACCAGGGACGAGACGTGGCGGATGCTGTCCACGATCATGTCCTTGTCGTCGAGAAAGATGATGTTGCTGTGCTTGCCCATGATCTCGATGACCAGGACGTGGGTGCAGAGGTCGCCCATCTCGTTGCGGTGCTCAAAGCTCATCCGCAGGATCCGCTCCAGGCCGGGCTGCTCGATGGACAGGATCCTGGCGTTCTGCAGGTGCTTGCGCAGCAGCATACAGAAGGCCGGGGCCTGCAGGGGGGCCTGGCGGCTGGTCCGGGTCAGGTAGGCCAGGGGGAGGGAGGGGTCCGCGCAGAGATAGAGGCGGACCTGGCCCCCGCCCCGCTCTGCGGCGGGCCGGATGGTGAGCACCAGCTCGTTTTTGTCTGTCTGTGCGATTTTATATACACGTCCGCCGGTGAGAGAGGACTGCAGCTCTCTGCAGAGGCCGGCGACTGCGATACCGTCAAATGCCATGTTTTGTCTCCGTTAGTTCTTCACGTTGGTTCCTGAAAGAGTAGTTTCGTATAGAGTAGTTTCGTATATAGTAGTTTTGTTTAATGGTTTTGTACAGTGGTTTCATGGCCCGGTCAATGCCCGTGTGCGTCTGCATGCGGTCATGCGACGCTCCAGGCCGCGTGACCGGAGCTTTTACCGTAGTATATCACTTCTTCCCTGATGGCTGAAAGACAAAACACAGGGCTTTTTTCCACAGCTTTTTCCACAGTTTGCGATCATTGGTCCCGGCAAAGAGACTGGCGATATCAGCCGGCGGGAAAAAAGATTCCTCCATCATAAACGCAGGGAAGGGACTTTGTTTGAGGTTACAGTTCAGACCCACCTGAAACGCGAGGCGTTTTTGCGCGATTCTCAGCGCAAAAACCCGAGTTGAACGGAGCGCGGCGCACGCGAAGCGTATTGACAATGCGCAGCTTTTACAATGCTCGCATTGTTATCGCCGCGCGCAACGTTACAGTTCACGCCATCGATAGGGCGTGACTGTAACTGTTTGAGAATTTCGACATTCTCCTGCCTAGAACTTCCTTGACGGTTGAAGGGAGAATGATATAATGGTTACTGGTTTACTATGCCCTGAAGCGTTCCGGTGTCTTTTGCGCCGGAGCATATTTTTCTTTTTCCGGGGCGGAATGCAGACCATTTCATTATATTCGGCTCGTCAATGGGGGTAACTTCATATGATCAGAAGTATGACGGGATACGGACGGAGCGAGATGCAGAATGACTCCTTCCGGATCGCAGTGGAAATAAAGTCGGTGAATAACCGCTATCTGGATATCGGGATCAAGATGCCCCGGCAGCTGAACCAGCTGGAGGCGCAGATCCGCGCGGAGCTCAAAAAGCACATGCTCCGCGGCAAGGTGGATGTCTTTATCTCCTGGGAGGATCTGACGGAGTCAAACATGACCGTCAAGTACAATGACCGGATCGCCGGCGAGTACTGGAAGATCTTTCAGAAAATGTCCGAGGACTTCGGGATCGAGAATGATATCCGTGTCTCCTCCCTGGCCAGGTTTCCCGACGTGGTCACCATGGAGGAGGAGCCGGCGGATCCGGAGGGGATCTGGGAGAACCTGGAAAAGGTCATCCGGGACGCTGCGCGGATGTTTGATGCTGCCAGGGTGCGGGAGGGCGAGTTCCTCCGGACGGACCTGACGGAAAAGCTGGATGAGATGCTGGAGCATGTGGCCTTTATAGAGGAGAGGGCCCCGGGCCTGGTCGAGGACTACAGGAGGTCTCTCAGGGAAAAGGTCGCGGAGCTTCTGGAGGCTTCCAATATCGATGAGTCGAGGATCGCCCAGGAGGTGACCATCTACGCGGACAAGGTCTGTGTGGATGAGGAGCTGGTCCGCCTGCGCAGCCACATCGAGGCTGTGAAGGAGGAGCTCGGCCGGGGCGGCAGTGTGGGCAGGAAGCTGGATTTCATCGCTCAGGAAATGAACAGGGAATCCAACACCATTCTGTCCAAGTCGGATGACCGGGAGGTCTCCGACCACGCGATCGAGCTCAAGACCTCGGTCGAGAAGATCCGCGAGCAGGTCCAGAATATCGAATAAGAAGATCTGTCGAAAGGCGGACAAGGCGGGAAGGATTGAAGGGCAATGGCTGGCAGCAGACTGATACATGTCGGGTTCGGAAATATAGTCAACGCGGGCAAGATCATCGCGATCGTGAGCCCGGACTCCGCGCCCATGCGCAGGCTTGTCTCCAATGCCAGAAAGGACGGGCGCACCATTGACGCTACCCAGGGCCGCAAGACCAAGTCGGTGATCGTGATGGAAAATGACAGGATCGTGCTGTCTGCCCTGCTGCCGGAGACCATCCGCGGCAGAGCCCAGTCGGAAGAGGATCCCGCGGAAGAGGATGAGGATTGAAAGAAATCCTTTTCGGGGATTTATGGCGGCCCGCCTGAAGAACCGGCGCGAACCGGAAAATCAGGTGTCCTTGTAGCACATTTGAAAAACCGGCGCGGGCCGGAAAAGAAAACGGGATATTATCACAGGACAGCTTGGACAGGAATAGACAAGAACACATAAGACATAAGGGGGAACGAGTGAAGGGAAAACTGGTTGTGATCTCCGGCTTCAGCGGAGCCGGAAAGGGAACTGTGATCCAGAGGCTGAGAGAGGTGTACGACGGGTATGTCCTGTCTGTCTCCATGACGACCCGGAAGCCCAGACCCGGGGAAGTGGACGGTGTCCATTATCATTTTGTGACCAATGAGGCCTTCGAGGACCTGGTCAGAAATAACGGCCTTCTGGAGCATGCGGGTTATGCCGACCACTATTACGGCACACCCAGGGCTTTTGTCGAGGAAAATATAGCGGCCGGCAGGGATGTCCTGCTGGAGATCGAGGTCCAGGGCGCCATGCAGGTCCGCAAGCTCTTCCCGGAGGCGGTCCTGATCTTTATCTCTCCTCAGGACGCGTGGGAGCTCGAGGACCGGCTCATGGGCCGGGGCACTGAGTCGGAGGAGACCGTGACCAAGCGCCTTAACCAGGCGACCGCGGAATGTGATTATATCCCGGACTATGATTACCTGCTCATCAATAACGACGTTGATCGCTGCATGAGCTTCCTGAACCGGATCATCCGTGGAGACAGGGAGAGTGACAGCGCAGAGGTCTTCGACGAGGAAAAGTACAAAGAGGAAGTGATCACTGGCAGCAGGCTCAAAACAGCTTTTGCGGCGGATTTTCTGTGGGGGCTGACTGAGATCCTCGCCGCCAGGGGCGGGCTTTTCTGATCCAGCCCGGATTATTGCGAACACATTTTTGAAGCATTCAGATCATACAGATATAGAAAGGAAAGGTTTAGTATATGATTCATCCGTCCTATGTGGATCTTATGGAAGTAGTCAATAAGGATGTGGAAGAGGGAGAGACTCCGGTCATCAACAGCCGGTATTCGATCGTGATGGCGACCGCCAAGCGGGCCCGCCAGATCGTGGACGGCGACGAGCCGCTCGTCAAGGTCTCCAGGGGTGAGAAGCCGCTCTCCACAGCCGTCGCGGAGCTCAACCAGGGCGTGATCCGTATCCTCGCGGAGGATGAGGTAGAGGAAGACTACATCGAGGGCGAGGAGACCGATGAGGCCGATGAGGACGCTCAGATGATCGGTGAAGAGGAGATCGGGGCCGTGGCTGAGGCCGCTGAGACTGCGGATGATGCGGCAGCGGAAGCCCCGGCAGAGGAGGCGGAAGCCGAAGAGGACTCCGCTGAGCCCGAAGAGGAGAAGGAAGCCGGAGAGGAAGTCGAATGAAGATCCTGTTCGTCTCACTGGGATGTGACAAAAATCTGGTCGATTCCGAGGAAATGCTGGGAGACCTGACCGCGGCGGGGCATGAGATCACGGATGACGAGGACCTGGCCGAGGCCGCCATCGTCAATACCTGCTGCTTTATCAATGACGCCAAGAAAGAGAGCATCGAGAGCATCCTGGAGCTGGCGGACCGCCGTACCTCCGGACAGCTCAGGGCCCTGATCGTCACAGGCTGTCTGGCCCAGCGCTACAGCGAGGAGATCCGGAGCGAGATCCCCGAGGTCGACGCGGTCATCGGGACGACAGCCCAGGAGACTCTGATTGAGACCCTGGAGGCGGTCCTTGGAGGCCGGGAAAAAGAGGCGGCTGACAGGGAGGAGGCCGACAGCCATGTCCTGATCCGCCTGGCGGACCTGAAAAAGAAGCCGCGTGAAAATACCAGACGGGTCCTGACGACGGCCAACGGCTACGGGTATCTGAGGATCGCCGAGGGCTGCAGCAAGCACTGCACCTACTGCGTGATCCCGTCCATCCGCGGTCCCTACCGCAGCCTTCCCATGGAGGAGGTCCTCCGGACGGCCCGGGAGCTGGCGGCTCAGGGCGTGCGGGAACTGATCCTGGTCGCCCAGGAGACAACGATCTACGGCACGGACCTCTATGGAAAAAAGATGCTGCCGGAGCTCCTGCGCCAGCTGGCGCAGATCGGGGAGATCCGCTGGATCCGCCTGCTCTACTGCTATCCCGAGGAGATCACCCCGGACCTGATCGGGGTCATCCGGGACGAGCCCAAGGTCCTCCACTATATCGATATGCCCATCCAGCATGCCTCGGATGAGATCCTGAGGAAGATGGGCCGGCGGACCAGCCGCAGTGAGCTGGAGGAGACCATCGGCCTGCTAAGGAGCGAGATCCCGGATATCTGTATCCGGACGACCCTGATCTCGGGCTTCCCCGGGGAGACGGAGCGGGACCACAGGACCCTGCGCGCCTTTGTGCGCAAAATGAAATTTGACAGACTGGGCGTCTTTGCCTATTCCCGGGAGGAGGGAACGCCGGCGGCCAAAATGCCGGCCCAGGTCCCCGCGCCCCTGAAAAAGAAGCGCCGCGGAGAGCTCATGCTCCTGCAGCAGGAGATCGCCTTTAAAAAGGCCCGGCGCATGAAGGGCAGGGTCGTCGAGGCCATCGTCGAGGGCAGGATCGTCGGCGAGGATGTCTACACGGCCAGGACCTATATGGACGCGCCCGGTGTGGACGGGACCCTCTTTGTCGAGACGAGAAGGGACCTGATGACCGGAGACCTGATCCGGGTCCGGGTCACGGGATCCGACCAGTATGACCTGATCGGTGTCCCGGAGGACTGAGTTTTTTTGCGAGACGCGTTCAGCCACGTCGGAGAGGAGGAAAAATGAATCTGCCTAATAAACTGACCGTACTGCGAGTGGTTCTGGTTCCTTTTTTTGTCGCAGCTCTGCTGATCTCCAAGACCACAGAATCCTTTAAATGGATCGCTCTTGCCCTCTTTATCATCGCGTCTCTGACAGACCTGCTGGACGGCAAGATCGCCCGCAAGTACAATCTGGTCACGACCTTCGGAAAATTCATGGATCCCCTTGCGGACAAGGTACTTACGATCTCGGGCATGATCTGCCTCATTGAGCTGGGCCGGATTCCCTCCTGGATCGTCGTGATCATCGTGGCCAGGGAGTTTATCATCAGCGGATTCCGCCTGATCGCCACGGAGCACGGCATCGTCATTGCCGCCAACTACTGGGGCAAGTGGAAGACCACCTTCCAGATGATCATGATCATCCTGATGATCATGAATATCCCGGCCCTGTCCCTGGTGACGGACATTGTCATGTGGATCGCCCTGATCCTGACGATCGTCTCGCTGGCGACTTATATCATGCAGAATATGGAAGTCGTAAAGACCATGGAGCTGAAATGAGTTTATTGTCCACGTCCCCCGAGAGGCGTGGAGACGCGGCGCTTCGCGGGTTTTCACGCGGACCGCGTTTTCCGGTCGGAAAAGGTGAAGAATCATGAAAAATGAAGCCACAGCCCGGAAGGGGCGGGCGATCCTGATGTGTGCCGGCCAATACGAAGAGATGGAGATCCTCCGCGCTGCGGAGGATCTTGTCATAGCGGTGGACGGAGGCCTGCCCAGGCTTCTGGATGCCGGGATCAGGCTGGACCTCTGCCTGGGGGACTTTGATTCCCTGGACAGCAGATATGCCCCTTATCTGAAAAAACTGGAGGAGACGGAGCCGGAGCGAATCCTGCGCCTTCCCTGCGAAAAGGACGACACGGATACGGTCTATGCCTGCCGCGTCTGCCTGGAGCGGGGCTATAGAGAAATCTGTATTTACGGGGGCCTGGGCGGAAGGCTTGACCACACCATGGCCAATGTGCAGACCCTGGCCTGGATCAGGGACCAGGGGGGCTTCGGATGTCTGGCCGGAAAAAAGACCCTGGCCTATGTGATCCGGAAGGAGCGGGTCCTTCTGCCCGAGGGCTATGAGGGGACCTTCTCCCTCTTCGCCCTGGACGGACGGATCACGGGAGTCACGCTGGAGGGAATGAAATATCCTCTCTCCGGGGCGGACCTGACCAATACATTTCCGCTGGGCGTCAGCAATGAGGTCCGGGCGGACCGCCGGGCGGCCGTGACGGTCCGGGAGGGCCTGGCCCTGATGATCCTGGAGGGCCGGGAGGGAGAAGAGATGTGTCAACCGTGGAGCATTGAGAGGACAGATCTGAGCGCAGAGTCCTGATCACAGGCCGGCCGCGGCACAGCCACGGGATGGAAGCGCGCAGGAAAGAATAATATCATCAGGGGGTTCGTCCAAGTCCCACCCGTTGCTGACATGCCGGAAGCAGAGTGTACGCTTCATTGGAAAAAAGCGGGAGAGAAGCGGTGCCTGTGCCGCGGGCCCAGGC
>DGUF01000259.1 GCA_002394525.1 Lachnospiraceae bacterium UBA4317
CTGGAGAACTGCTTTGACGCGATCTACAATGACTACCCCCTTGATCAGGAGATCCGGGACATGATTCGGGAGGAGATGAGCCGGAAGGCCTTCGAGAAACAGGTCGGCAGGCAGTTCGAGCGCTACCTGCTCCTGATGATCGACCGCTTCCTGACCGGACATTTTATCGGTAAGCTGACAGACGCCTACTACAACCTGACCGCCAACGGGGAGTTTTTCCGGGTCAACAGCATCATAGACCGGATCGGCGGCCTTCTGCGCGTGGATTTCCCCGTGGAGGAAAAGATTTTTACCTTCCTGCCCATCGCGGGCATGCGGACGCCGGCCGATCTGGGCTCCGTCCAGGAGATGGAGCTCGATGAGACCATCGGCCCCCTGGCGGAAAAGATCATGGCCCAGATCCGGGAGGAGCTGGGGGTCTCCATCGATCCCAGTGATTTCGCAAAGGAATTCGCCTACCACCTCATGTTCATGCTCAACCGCCTGCGCTTCAATATCCGCCAGCCCAACGTCATGCTGGAGGAGCTGCGGACCAAGTTCCCGCTGGCCTATGAGATGTCCGGGATCGCGGCCCGCGTCATCGAACAGGAGGAGGGCCTGGAGGTCAATACCGACGAGCGCGGCCACCTCGCCACCTATTTCGGCGTCTTCCTCGAGGAAAACAACCTGGGCCAGCGCCGGCCCTTCCGGATCGCCGTCATCTGCGGCACCGGCCGCGTCACGGCCCGCCTGATCAGCGTCCAGCTCAAAAAGATCATGGACAGCCAGGTCCAGATCCGGACCATGTCCGACGCCGCCGTCTCCCCCGAAAAGCTGGCGAACTATGACGTCATCCTGTCCACCGTCGACCTCCCCTTTACTCCCGAGAAGCCCGTCATCCGTATCCGCGAGATCTTTGACGAGCGCGAGCTCAAGCAGAAGCTGGAGAAGGTCCGCTACTGGGATCAGGTGGAAATGCCCATGCTCGACGACAACCAGTACATCATGAGCAGCCTCCTGGACGAGGACAAGGTCTTTTTCTTTGAAAAAGGCCGCAGCTACACCGACGCCATCGCGGAAATGGTCGAGATCCTGGCCGACGAGGGCCAGATCGACGCCGACTTCGGCCGGCGCCTGGAGGAGCGCGAGGAGAAGGGCACCATGGTCTTCGACAACGGCGTCGCCATCCCCCACAGCATCCAGACCGCCACAAACCGCATGCTCCTGGCCATCGGCATCTTTGAGCAGCCCGTCCGCCACAAGGACCACGAAGTCCGCGTCATCTTCTTCATGGCCCTCCCTGAGGAATCCGACGACGACGACATGCTCATGATCCGCGTCTACGACGAGCTCCTCGAGATCTCCCGCGACACCGACATGCTCCAGGCCATCTCCCGGGCCCGCAACTACCCCGAGCTCCTGCGCGTCCTCTACAAAAAGGCCTGAGCCCGGTTTACAGATCCGGCGGCATCTCATAACACTACGAATACATTTTTCAATAAAAATAAGCCCGGGCGGGGCCTGCCGATCAGCAAATCCCGCCCGGGCTCTCGCTATTTAGTTTTCTGTCCTCTCTGCAGATCCTGCGCCGCAGCACCTGCAGGAAATCCTGTCCGATCAAATCATTTAATCATGCCGGATCAGACATAGTCCCTGTTGACATAACCCTCGTGTCCGTGCCTGTAGGCCCTGACAAAGGTCACATCGTATTTGCCTGTGACAGGATCCTTGTGCATCTTGAACTTGTCGTCCGCCTTGATCCAGATGCTGACATGGTTGCCACAGAAATAACCGGTCCTGTTGCCCTTCCTGTCACGGAAGGTCAGTCCTGCGTTCGATCCTGTGATGACGCCGTGGGTCGAGGTCTTGACATAGCCGTGCTCCTTGAGATATCTCTCGGAACGCTCCTTGCCGCCTGCGACATCCTCCAGATTTTCATCTGTAAGCATCTCACCCTCGAACTTCTCTTCCATGATCTCATCTGCATTCAGATTTTTCTCATTATCCATCATCATTGTCTTATACCTCCCAATTCTTTTCTGTACTTCAAAGTTTCATTGTTGAAAGTACCACTAAATTCATTATAAAGGTTTTTTGGGGATTTTAACACCGCTTTCCGGCTTAATCTCCTTCCGCTTCCGGTTTTCCTTCCGCGGATTTGCTTGATTGATTGTTACTGACGTCAGTATAACAGGCCTGCCGTCACAAAACTGTCACAGTGGTATAGAAAAGCCGGCGAAAACTTGCCCCCTCCCCCTTTTTTCGTCCGCTCTTTCCGAATATGCCGCTCGTCAGAGTGGCAGCCAATGCTGCCGGGCCTTTAATCCACCCTATTTCCACATCGCGGAAATCCCATGAACAAACCAATTTCCGCTGTGGCGGAAATCATAGAATTAAGATTGGTCTCCGCCCGCGTTATCATACAACCATCAAAGAAAACCACCCCACAAAAAAAGGAGGGCAGTCATGCTTGCACTGATCATTGTAGTCGGAGTCGTCTTTTTCCTGCAGGGCATCTTCAGCTTTCTGCAGATGCGCCACCTGTCCAACGAATTCATCCTGCTCCGCCGCAAGGGCAAGGTAGCCTTCGGCCGCAAATCCGGCGGCTTCCATGCGGGCGCCGTGGTCATGTTCCGGATCGATGACGAAGGCATCATCCAGGAAGGCCGCAAGCTGGAAGGCCTGACCGCCTTCGCCAGGGTCACCCCCCTGGACGGCTTCGAGGGCCGCTATATCGGCAGCCTGACGGAAGAGGACGGACCCGCCGGCCACAAAAACCTCCGCAAGGCGATCGAGGACGCCGCCCTCACCTACCGCAAATATACAGCCGGCGAGCTCATCGAAGAGCCGCCCACTCCCATCCAGAAGGCCGGCAACGCCCTCAGCGGCCTGGTCCGCGGCAAAGTCAAGGCCACTATGTGATCCCGAATGCACCAGGGGACGTACCAGCTGACTCCCCCCGCCCCATGCCGCGGGCGAAAATATGCCAGAGGACATCCCTGACTCATTTTGTGATCTCAAATATTTCCACAGGGTGGAAAAATCCCGGATTGCGCCGGCCGCAAGGGTCAGGTATCATTCTATCAGCAAAGAGAAAATAAACCGCAGCAGCTAATGGAAAACGAACCACAGGTCTCAGATAAAGAAAAACACCAGATCATTAACAAGGAGGATCAAGAAATGAAGGTCATTTACGAAAATCAGGTCAAGGCAGCAGGCGCATCCGTCGAGGAGTTCAAGGACGCGGGAATGTTTATCATCTTTGGTGAGAATGCCCCCGAAGAGATCAGGGACTACTGCTACAGTGTCAGCGTCAACCCCATCAACGGCGAGATCGCTCCCGGCCAGTTCCTGGTCATCGACGGCGAGGAGTTCCAGATCACCTGCGTCGGCCACGAGGCTCCCGTCACCCTCAAGGGCCTGGGCCACTGCACCATCAACTTCAGCGGCGCGACCGAGGCCGAGCTTCCCGGCACCATCTATGTCGAGGCCAAGCCCATGCCCGAGGTCAAGATCGGGACCACTCTCAAGATCGTCGAGAAGTGATTTCTATATACCAGAAGCAGACATCATAACTATGTCAAAAACCCCCGCAGAGACGCTCCGGCCGGTCCCTGCGGGCTTTTCTCTTTTCCCGACAATGCCGCTCACAAGAGCGGCATCATTTCCGTATCTTTCCATATCTTTTTAATCCATAGCTCCTGACGCCCCGCCGGCCTGCCCCGAACGAAGCCGGCCCTGCCCATACTCTGCCCGGATCCGGCCCTGGTTCCAGCGGCCTTCCTTTCGCAATGCTGCTTCTGCCCACGACCCGCCTGGGACCGGCTCAGGTTCCAGCGGCCTGGCCGACGCAATGCCGCTTCTGCCCACGACCCTGCCCGGATCCGGCCCTGGTTCCAGCGGCCTGGCCGACGCAATGCTGCTTCTGCCTTCTGCCCATGGCCAGCTCAGATCCCCCCCTTCTTAAGCCGGCCTTTTTCCACTCCCCGGAAATCCACTGAACAAATGGATTTCCATCCCGGCGGAAATCCTCTGCACAAATCGATTTCCATCCCGGCGGAAATCGTGGAATTAAGGCGGCCCCATATTTTGGATATCATACAGTCATCAAAGGAAACAACACAGAGAAACAGCACAGAAAAACACAGCAAATAAAACGGAAAAACACACAGTTGAAAATCATTCAGAT
>DGUF01000155.1:0-2716 GCA_002394525.1 Lachnospiraceae bacterium UBA4317
GCGGCTTTGGGGCCCCGGATGCGGACCAGGCCGGCGCGGACGGCGGCTTTGGGGCCCCGGATGCGGACCAGGCCGGCGCGGACGGCGGCTTCGGCGCCCCGGATGCGGATCCCGCAGGTCAGGATCCCGGAGCTTCTTCTTCTGCCGGCAGCAATCCGGCTGCTGACCCCGGATCCTCTTCCCCGGATCCCTTTGATCCGGCGGGCGATGACAGCTCTGACCACCCCATGCTCAAGTGGTGACGGCTCTGACAGGACCACATTCAAATGAAGACAGCCCTGCCGGTTTGGATCAACGGGACAAGGGCTGGCAGATGGTCAGACTCTCTGCTCAGGTGGTGACATGCTGACAGCGCTGACCGCATAAAATACGATAAAAAAGCCCTGCGGACTTCCGGTTCATTCGGGAAGCCCGCAGGGTCTTTTTTCTGTAAAGCCGGATCTTCTCTGAAAATGATCAGAGGAAATATGATCCCGGACCTGATCAGAGGAGGCCGGCCATCCGCTTCAGAACGGTCTCATCCACCGGGAAGGGGCACTGGGCCAGCTTGGCGGGGCTTGCCAGGGTCGCGGCGACGGACTGCTGCAGGACGGATTCGGGGGCCTGGTCCCGCCCGCAGGTCGCCTGGTAATAGGCCTCAAAGGAATCGATGTCGTCGAAGCCGGCTGTCCGGAGCAGGTAGGACGCGTCCTCCGGGGCGGCCTCGCGAAGGTAGCCTGCCAGGAAGTAACCGCAGGCCTTGCCGTGGGGCATGCCCAGTTCATAGGTCAGGGGATAGCTGAGGCCGTGGGGGAGGGTCGTGCCTGTGTGGGCGATGGCCATTCCGGCGAACATGGAGGCGACCAGCATGTCTGTACAGTTTTCGAGGGTCAGGGCATCGCCGGATAAAATGGCCTCCCGGCTCCGGCTCCAGACCCTGAGTCCCGCATCCACACACATGCGGCTGCAGTCGGTCGATTTGGTGTTCAGCCAGCTCTCATACATGTGGGAGAGGGCGTCGATGGTTGTGTCGGTGATGACCCTGCGGGGGGCGGACAGCAGATATTTTCCATCCAGGAGAGCCAGCTCCGGAAAGATCTTGTGGGGGATGGAGCCCTTGGTGCGGATCGAATGCCTGGTGAGGACAGAGACGGCGGTCACCTCCGACCCGGTCCCGCAGGTCGTGGGGATGCAGACGACGGGCAGGGCGTCCGTGACGGCGTTTTTGTCATAGAGATACTCGACGCCGGCGTCCTTCTGGCGGATCATCAGGGCAATGGCCTTCGCGGCATCCATGGGAGACCCGCCGCCTATGCCGATGACAAAATCCGCTCCCTCGGCCAGGCCCAGGTCACGTCCCTTCATGACCGTCTCCACGGAAGGGTTTTCCTCCACTTCGTTGAAAACGGCCCACTCAGCTCCCTGCTCCGCCAGGGCGGCCTGGACATCGTCCATGGAACCGTTTTTGAACGCGCTGCTCTTTCCGGTCACGATCAGGGCCTTGCGCCCGAAAGAGGCGAGCTCCTGCGCGTGGGCGCGGACGCAGTCCTTCTCACAGTAAACTTTTACCGGCATATAAAAATTCATGATATTTCCCTCCTGATGCTTGCGTTACAGTTCAGACCCTGCTGGAACCCGAGTGTTTTTGAGCGGTCTTCAGCGAAAAAACGAGTTGTTTTGTCTGCAGGCCGGGCCCGGCAGAAATGATCATATCTATTCTAACAGAGTCGCCGGCAAAGGTATATCCCTTTCCCGGCGCTGCTTTTTTCCGGAAATAAGTGAATCTTATTCACAATAAGTTTTTAAAAGATGAATGACTTTCTGAATAATATCCATCTTGGATGTTTAATATAAAAAAACATGCAGTATTCAACCATATTGTGTGCGATTTTATACATGTATTTCATAATTGTACATGTTCAAATCATTCCCGTTTACTTTATAATTTGTAACGTATATAGGTTTGACAATCGTTTTAGACGTTATTCAGTACAGTTCTTTGGAAGAATATGCACAGCAGCCTGTGTTTGAAGAACGTGCCAGGAGGGAATCAGATGACTGCTGGAGATGCAAACGCGAGACTTGAGGGAGCTTTTTTACAGCTGATCGAAGAGAAGCCTTTCTCTAAGATTACTGTAAATGACATTGTGGAAAGAGCAGGAGTGCACAGAAATACCTTTTATTACCATTACCAGAGCATACCGGCCATGCTGGGCGAGATCTGCCGGAAAATGGTCACGCAGATGTTTGTGGTCTACAAGGATGTCAATTCTCCTGCGGACTGTATTCTGCCGCTGGTGCGTTACACGAAAGAACACAGGACGGCGATCCTGCACATCTATGATTCCGAGGTGAGATCTGTTCTGATGGAGTATGTGCGCCAGATCGGGAGGTTCGCGATCGAGCGCTATATTGATAATATCACTGACAGGACCGGGATCAGCCGCCATGACAAGGAGCTTATGGTCCGCTTTTATACAGCCGGTGTGGTCGGCGTCTGGACGGACTGGGTAGAAGATGGCATGGAGACGGACTCCTCGGAGGATTTTATCCGCATCGGCAATATCCTGGAAAAGACGACCATGGAGGCCTACCATCTGCAAGGGTGATCCGGAGCGGATTGCTGTCTGAAAAAATGATCCGGGCAGAACGCCGGAAAGGTACATACAGAATACATATAATGATGTAAGGGTCAAAAGGTGGTCAAGTAAACCCCGACTCGTCAAGTTGCACAAAC
>DGUF01000155.1:2885-3095 GCA_002394525.1 Lachnospiraceae bacterium UBA4317
CTTTTGACCTTTACATCATATAATATATATGTAGAAAAGTGCTGGAAAATACAAACCGGCTGCGGCAGACGCGGGGTCTGCTGCAGCCGGTTTTCTGTGCCCCGGAGCCCGGGCCGGCCGGTCATCCCGTCATCCCGGTTGTTTTCATCAGGATTATTTATGGTAGAATTTCTTTCTTTCGTAGCGGGCCTCGCAGGTCTGGTTGACGCC
>DGUF01000155.1:3204-3607 GCA_002394525.1 Lachnospiraceae bacterium UBA4317
AGAGGATGACGGAGGAGTGGGCCTCCAGGCCGGACAGGAGGGGAAGGGCGTCGAGGGCCTTCTTGGCGTTTTCGTCCTCAACGGCCGCGATGGCGAGGATCAGGAGGATCTCGTTGAGGTGGAGCAGGGGGCTCCGCTCTCCCAGATGATCGACCATGAGGTTCTGGCTGGCCTCGATCATGACCGGCGAGAGGAGCTTGACGGTCTCGGGGATATGGGCCAGGTACTTGAGGGCGTTGAGCAGCAGGGCGCTGGAGGCCCCCAGCAGGCTGGTGGTCCTGCCGGTCAGGATGGTCCCGTCGGGCATCTGCATGGCGGCGGCCGGACCTCCGGTCTCCTCCTGGCGGACATTGGCCGCCATGATCACGGGGCGGTCGCTGACGGAAATGTTGGCCTTTTTCAT
>DGUF01000082.1 GCA_002394525.1 Lachnospiraceae bacterium UBA4317
TTACGATACTTTTGACCTTTACATCTTTATATTGACTTTTTATATTCCGTGGTAGTCGCGCCCGGCGGCAATGTCCTGTTCCATGGTCCTCCTGAGTTCGTCGATGGAGGAGAACTTCATCTCGGGCCTGCGGTGGGTCAGCAGCTGGACGGTTGCGGTCTCCCCGTAGATATCCCCGGAAAAATCATAGAGATAGGTCTCTACGGTCACCTGCTTTTCCTCCGAGACAGTCGGCTTGACCCCGATATTGGTCATGCCGCAGTATTCTCCGTCGCCGATCAGGACCTTTGAATAGTAGACCCCGAAGGGGGGCAGGATCTTGTCTGCCGGAGGCAGCTGGTTGAGGGTGGGGACTCCGATCCTCCTGCCCAGGGCTTTGCCGTGGACGATCTCTCCCCGGATCCTGTAGGGCTCTCCCAGATAGCGGGCCGCCGTCGTGACCTCCCCGGTCTTGATCAGGCGGCGGATCAGGGTCGAGCTGATGATATTGTCATCCATGACGACCTTTTCGATCTTTTTGGCCGTAAACCCGTATTCCGGAGCCAGGGAAGCCAGCAGGTCAAAGTTGCCGCTCCCGTGGTCGCCGAAGGAAAGGTCAGGGCCCGCGGCAATAAAGCGGGTGCGCAGGTGGCCGCACAGGAAGCGGGTGACAAAGTCCCTCGAGGGCGTCGCGGCCGACTCCGCGTTAAAAGGAAACTCCACGAGGAGGTCGATGCCCATTTTTTCAAAGATCTCCCGCTTCTCCTCCTTGGTCGTCAGCATATCCCCTGAGCCGAACCCGAAAAACTTCTCGGGATAGGGATCAAAGGTGAAGACGGTCGCCAGGAGTCCTTTTTCCTTCTGGTCGAGCAGCTCCTCCAGAAGCCTGCGGTGGCCCAGGTGGATCCCGTCGAATTTTCCTATTGAGACCGCGGTTTCCCGCGGGCTTACAAATTCTGCTGTATCACTGATTATCTGCATAGGCTTGGTCTTTATCTTTACTGGTGGTTATTGCTGTGGCAGAAACATCTTGTAGGCCGAGTAGGCCCTCCTCCGGCCGGTGCGGTGGTAGAGTCCGTAAAAGGCCAGGTCCGGGCCGTAGACCCGGATGACCTCGCCGGCCCCGGCAAAGGGACCGTCAGCCTCATGATCGGGACCGCCGGCGGGAGTATCCACCGTGCCGGCGGATTTTTCTCCTTCAGCCGCATGGCTTGCGGCTGCGGACTGCGGGTCCTCGTCCCCGGATAGAAAGCGCAGGGCGGAGGGCTCCAGGAGGTTGCCGTTTTTCAAAAGGCGGAGGGCATCCGGCGCGCAGGCCGCCGCGGGCAGGTCCGCAAAGAAGGCGTCGACCGGCCTGATCAGGCCGGGCAGGGAGCCTGGATCCGTTTTGGCGATCCTCTCCACCTCATCCAGGGTCACGGCCTCGTCCAGGGCAAACTGTCCCACCCTGGTCCTGAGGAGCGATTCCATGGCGGCCCCGGTCCCCAGAAGCTCTCCCAGGTCGTGGCAGAGGGTCCGGATATAGGTGCCCTTGGAGCAGCGGACCCGCATGGTCACAAGGGGAAAGTCGATCTTTTCGACAGTCAGGGCATGGATGGTGATCCGGCGGGCCTTCCGCTCGACCGTGATCCCCTTTCTGGCCATGTCGTAGAGCCTTTTTCCATTGATCTTGACAGCCGAGTACATGGGAGGGACCTGGTCGATCTCTCCGACAAAGCCGGCCGCCGCCTCCAGGATCCTCTGCCGGACCTGGCGGTCCGCGGCCTCATCCTGGAGGGCGTCCGCGGCCGCGTCCTCATCCACCCGGGCAGGAGTCCCGCAGGGAGATCCGTCCCCGGCATCCGGGCCTGCCAGCAGGGCAAAGGCCTCGCCGGCGGGCATTTCCCGCAGGACGGTGCCGCTCATGTCCTGGGTATCCGTCGTGACCCCCAGCCGCATGACGGCGACATATTCCTTGTCCCTGTCGGCGATCAGCTCACAGATCCGGGTGGCATTGCCCAGACACATGGGCAGGACCCCTTCGGCATCGGGATCCAGAGTCCCGGTGTGGCCGATCTTTCTCATCCGCAGGATCCCCCGCAGGCGGGCCACCGCGTCGCTGGACGTATATCCTTTTTCCTTATAAATTGTCAGCATTCCGTGGTACATGGACTTCCTTTCCCGGCATCCGCAAGCTGGTCCCTGACCATTTCCACCATTTTGTGCAGGACAAAGTCAATGCTCCTGTCCCGGCTGATGGTACAGCCGCTGGCGTGAAAATGGCCGCCGCCGCCGAAGGCTTCCGCGATCGCGGAGACATTGACGACCTTGTTGGACCGCAGACTCACCTTCCAGTCTCCGGAAGCCTTTTCATGGGCAAAGACCGCGCAGTCCGCCCCGGTCGTTGAGACCATGGCGCTCACGATCCCGTCGACATCCTGGCCTCTCCCTCCCAGGGACATGATCGATTCCTGGCTGAGCCTGCTCAGGATGCACATGCCTCCCAGCATGCTCTTGCTCTTCACCAGAGCCTTGCCCAGCATCTTCTGCTGGACCCAGGTCTTCTCGAAATAGACCTCCCTGACGATGGTCGAAAAATCAAAGCCATAGGTGATCAGGTCTCCGGCGATCTCCATGGTCCTGCGGCTGGTGGAGGGGAAGCGGAAGCACCCGGTATCGGTGACCATCCCCACGTAGAGGGCCTGGGCGACCTCCTGGTCGATCAGGCTGTGGTCGAGCACCTCGTAGACCAGCTCGCAGGCACTGCTGGCAGCCCCGTCGACAAAATTGACCATGGCGCAGCCGCTGTTGCTGACATGGTGGTCGATATTGACCGTCTTGCCGGCCCTGTCAAAAAAGGCTTCCGCGCCGGAGATCCTGTCCTTGGCGGAGTCCAGGACGATGAAGGCATCATAGCGGTCAAGGTCCGTGGTGAAGTCCGTTTTGATGGTGTCAGCCCCGGGAATATTTCTGACCAGCTCATCGTGGAGAGGCTCCAGAAATACGTCCACACGTGTCTCCGGCATGGTCTTGCGCAGATAAAGGGCCATACCCATGCAGGCCCCCGCGCAGTCTCCGTCCGGGTTCTCATGGCCGCTGATCCCGATCGATCTGCAGCCCCTGACTTCCTCCAGTATTCTCATCCGTCCCTCCGTTCTTTACATCAGGTCTTCGGGATCATCTGCCGGGCCGGCATCCTCTTCAAAACCGGCTTCGCCCCGCGCCTCTTCAGCGCGGCGGTCGGCCGCGGTCACTTCATCGATCCTGCGGGACATCTCCACGCCGTAGGCGATGGAGTCATCGAGGAAGAAGCGCAGCTGAGGTGTGTTGCGCAGGTTGACTCTCCTGGCCAGCTCCCCCCGGATAAAGCCGGACGCGCTGGCCAGGCCCTCCATGGTGGACCGCATCTGCTCTTCATTTCCGTAGACGCTGACCCAGACCTTGCAGGTCTTGAGGTCGGGTGCCACTTCCACCTGCAGGACACTGGTCATGGGACTGATCCTGGGATCCTTGATCCCGCCGCTGATGATCCTGGCGAGCTCACGTCTCACCTCATCATTGACTTTTCTGTTTTTTACACTGTTTTTTCTCATATCCACTCAATCTGTATAGATCCGGATCCGTGCGGTCCGGAAAAAAGCATCCCGGCGGGAACCGTACCCGCCGGGATGCTGACACGATTATTCCGCTTACAAATCCCGGGCTGACCGGTCAGGGATCAGTCCCTGGGAACTTCGACCAGATCATAGGCCTCGACGATATCGTCGACCTGCATCTTGTCAAAGCCTTCAAAGACAAGGCCGCAGTCGAAGCCCTCTCTGACTTCCTTCACATCGTCCTTGAATCTCTTGAGGGAAGCGAGCTTGCCCTCGTAGATCTGCTCATCGCCCCTGCGGATCCTGACGCTGCAGCCGCGGCGGATGATGCCGTCGATGACCATGGAGCCGGCGATATTGCCGACGCGGGAGGCCTTGAAGAGCTGGCGGACCTGGGCGTGGCCGATGACGCGCTCCTCGTAGACAGGCGCGCGCATGCCCTTAAGGGCAGCCTCGATGGCGTCGATGGCCTGGTAGATGACCTTGTAGAGCCTGATGTCGACATTCTCCTGGTCGGCCATGGACTTGGCCATCATGTCAGGCCGCACATTGAAGCCGATGATGACGGCGTTGGAGGCCGATGCCAGGGAGACGTCGGACTCGGTGATATTGCCGACCGCCGCGTGGATGACCTTGACGACGACTTCCTCGTTGGAGAGCTTGAGCAGGCTCTGGCGCAGGGCTTCGACGGAGCCCTGGACATCCGCCTTGAGGATGAGGTTGAACTCCTTGAGGTTGCCCTCCTTCATCTGGCTGAAGAGGTCGTCCAGGTTCATGCGCATTCTGGTCTCTTCGATGAGCTCCTCCTTGCGCTGGACCTTATAGGTCTCGGCATAGGATTTGGCTGTCTGCAGGTCCTCGTGGGCCAGAAAGACCTCGCCCGCGCTGGGAACGTCGGACAGACCCAGGATCTCGACAGGGTGGGAGGGAGTCGCCTCCTTGACCCGTCTGCCCTTGTCGTCGATCATGGCCCTGACCTTGCCGGAGCTTGCGCCCGCGGAGATGAAGTCTCCGATGTGCAGGGTGCCCTTCTGGACCAGGACGTTGGCCACAGGTCCGCGGCCCTTGTCCAGCTTGGCCTCGAGGACAAGTCCTCTGGCCTTGCGGTCCGGATTGGCCTTGAGCTCCATGATGTCGGCGGTGAGCAGGATGGTCTCGAGCAGGTCCTCGATGCCGTCCCCTCTCTTGGCGGAGACCTCCACGAACTCGGTGGAGCCGCCCCAGTCTGTGGGGATCAGCTCATATTCGGTCAGTTCCTGCTTGACGCGGTCGGGGTTGGCCCCTTCCTTATCAATCTTGTTAATGGCGACGATGATCTCGACGCCCGCCGCCTTGGCGTGGTTGATGGCCTCGATGGTCTGGGGCATGACACCGTCGTCCGCTGCGACGACCAGGATCGCGATATCCGTGGAATTGGCGCCGCGCATACGCATGGCGGTGAAGGCCTCATGACCGGGAGTATCCAGGAAGGTGATGTCACGTCCATTGACAGAGACCATGTAGGCGCCGATGGCCTGCGTGATGCCGCCGGCTTCCTTGCCGGTGACATTGGTGCTGCGGATGGCGTCCAGAAGGGAAGTCTTGCCGTGGTCGACGTGGCCCA
>DGUF01000028.1 GCA_002394525.1 Lachnospiraceae bacterium UBA4317
CTGGAAAAGGAACTCGGGGCAAAGCTCTTTGTCCGGTCCAATTACAGCATCCGTCTGACGGAGGCCGGCCTGCTGCTGCGCGAGCGGGCGGAGGATATCCTGGCCCTCGTGGACAAAACGCTGGCGGACTTTCAGTCCCTGGAGGACAGCTTCAGGGGCGAGATCTATGTGGGAGCGCCGGAGTCGGAATCCATGCTCTTTTTTGCGGAGGCGGTCAGGGACCTGCAGAAGGAGCACCCCGGGATCCGCTGCAACATCTACAGCGGCAACATGGAGGATGTCTGCGAGAAGCTGGACAAGGGCATCCTTGATTTCGCGATCGTTCTGAGCTACGCGGACCTGACAAAATACAGCCACCTGGTGATCCCGTCCGGGGACAGGTGGGGGATCCTGATGAGAAAGGACGACCCGCTCTCTGAAAAGCAGTCCTTTACTGCGGAGGACCTGAAAAGCCTGCCCCTGATCTGCTCGAAACAGTGGGTCGACCAGGAGTTTCCCCAGTGGTTCGGGCCCGATCCGGAGGACGTGAATATCGTCGCGACCTACAACCTGGCCTACAACGGTTCCATTATGGCCAGAGCGGGCATCGGCTACGCGGTCCTGCTGGACCGCCTGGTGGATACCGGCGAAGGCAGTGACCTGACCTTCCGGCCCCTGGCCGGCGTCCCCGGGACAGATATGAATGTGATCTGGAGAAAAAACCAGGCCTTCTCACCGGCGGCGAAGCTGGTGCTGAAGGCCCTGAGGGACAAGCTGCGGGACACTGCCTCTCCGGCCTAAAATGGAATGTCCCGGAAGGCAGTCGGGGTCATGTCCGTGCAGGACCGGAATAGGCGGATGAAATTGGAGACGTTGTCAAAGCCGCAGGCCTCGGCGATCTGCGCGACGGAATCATCGGTCGTATGGACGCGAGAATCCTGGTCAAGGAGAGCCTGTAAGGCATGAGCCGGGGGACAGCATAAGCCGGGGGATCTGCCAGGTGATTCATTTTTCAACGAAATGTGTCACCCGGCAGGTCCCCCGTTTCGCGCTGTCCCCCGGCTCATGTTTTCCGGCTCATGTCCCCGGCCGGCACCTGCTCATCCCCTCCGGCCCCAGCAGCGCTGGCACACGCCGTAGGGGTAATTCCAGGGCAGCATCCGGCCGCAGGATCTGCATCTTTTTTCCTTGAAGCCCTCCCGCTCCAGGACCTTCATGATCCTCTCTGAGCAGTCTCTTTTCTTTTCCATGATGAAGGCAAGGGTCGTCTCCTCCGGCTGGAACTTGCGCGCCAGGGAGAAGTAGAGGTCCAGCATGCGGTGCTGGTGCTCCAGGGCGTCGATGGCATCGGCGTCGGAGGGGCTTTTGAGGGCGATGGCCTCAACCATGTCATAGATGCTGTAGGCTTCTTTTTCGACCTCCTTTTTAAAAATGTCATACCAGATGTTGAGGAGTTCATCGTTGTCGTCCTCAAAGGGGACGGTCAGAAAGTCGTAGGCCAGGCGTTTGGGGGCCTGCAGGCTTTCTGTCATCTCGGCCAGGCGGAGGATCTGTTCCAGGGATTCCTTCTGCCAGCCCTCTGCCGGCACGACCTGTTCCCATTTGCGGATCAGGTCCAGGATGGGGGCGTCGACGGTCAGGAGGGTCTCCGGGAAATCGATGACGGCCTGTTCGATGGGATAGACCGGCCTTTTGATGGCTCTTCTGACCTTGTCGTCGCCGTTGGCGGTCGCGGCGTACCCGATGTCGTAGATGCCGTATCTTCCGGCCCTGCCGATGATCTGGGCGATTTCCCCGTAGGTCAGGGGCCGTCTGGTGAAGCCGTCGTATTTGCCGGTCTCCATCAGGACCGTGCGCCGGATAGGCAGGTTCATGCCCATGCCGATGGCATCCGTTGCGACGACCACCCGGTTCTGTCCGCTGGCGAAGAGCTCGGCCTGGCGGTGGCGGACGTCGTAAGGCAGGGCGCCGTAGATGATGCTGCACCTGATCTTGTTCTTGCGGAGCTGGGCGGCGACGGCGTGGACGTTGCGCCTGGAAAAGACGATCAGGGCGTCCCCGTCCCGGACGTCGTCCGGAAATACATAGGGCTTTTCCTCATAGACCAGAGGGGTCATTCTCCGGTGGCGGATGACCCTGTAGTCGTCCCCGCAGTCCTCGATGATCCGGATCAGCCGCTGCTCCGCCTCCGGGGCGGCGCAGACATGGACGGTGTCGGCGCAGACTCCCATGATGGCGGCGGTCCAGGCGCCGCCGCGGGCCCTGTCCGCGATCATCTGGGCCTCATCGATCACCGCCACGTCATAGTGGGTCTTGAGGCTGAGCATCTCGATGGTGGAGGACTGGTGGCGGGCGCCGTCGATCAGGTACTGCTCCTCCCCTGTCACCAGGGAGCAGGGACACTCGGCCCGGTTGAGCTTCTCGTACTGTTCATAGGCCAGGAGGCGCAGGGGGGCCAGGTAGATCCCCGTCTCCGCCTTCATGAGCTCCTCGATGGCGTCATGGGTCTTGCCGGAGTTGGTCGGCCCGATGTGGAGGACGAACTGCCTGTGCATGAGCCTGGCCATGGGATAGAGGTCGACGTAATTGTCGGGGATCTCGGTCAGCACCAGCTCGTAGAGGTGGCGGTCCCTTCTCTCGGCCTCCTCCTGTTCCCGCCGTTTCTTCTCTTTTCTCTCCCGGAAGGCGTCCGCCCCGTTTTTGGGCAGTTCTTTTCCCTTTCCGGACGCGGCATTCAGGAGGAGCCTGAGGATCCGCCTGTTGTTCCTGTCGCCCTTTTCCTTGAAATATTCACTCAGATAATCAGCCGCGGGCTCTCCCATCCGCTCCAGGCAGTCCAGGACCAGGGTCGGATCGGTGAGGAAGATGCCGGGCTTTTCCGCGATGGCCCTGAGGAGCCTGTCCCTCTCCTTCGCTGGAAGGAGAAGGATATCGTCCCGGACGGCCTTCAGAACCAGGTGATAGTCCTGCTCTGTGACCGGGTTTTTCCCGGGGGCAGGATCCATCTGCAGGTGCTCGAACAGTCTGCCCCTGTCTGTTACATGATAGACATAATAATCCTGATACAGGCCGCGCACCCGGTGCTCGCGGAGGATGTCAAACTGGACCAGCACGTCCAGGACCTCCGTGATCTCCGCCTTGGACATGAGGTTGTACCTGCCCGCATAGTCTCCCAGGACATAATCGTCCGAGATATTGACCCCGCGCAGGAGATTGGCTGTCTGGGCCTTGGTCAGCCGGCCCCCGTTCTCCGCAATGACGGTCACGGCGGCCTGGGCGATCCAGGTCCCGTAATAGGGGCAGGTCTTCAGGAGCCTCTCCGTCTCCTTCTCCTCCGCGGACGCTCTCTCGCCTGCCCTCTTCCAGGCGGCCAGCACGATCCTCTTATAGGCCTTTTCGATGGTCACGGTCTCCGTTTTTGTCCCCAGGGCAAACTGGAAGGAGATCAGGAAGACCCCGGGCTTCTTATCGCAATATACCCGGGCCGGGATCTCTTTTTCCTTCAAATAGGCCGCGATGGCATCACGCGTCCGGAGTCCCTTCATGGAATCGGAAAAATATGCATACATCGAATCCGCCTGGGACAGGGAAAAAGTGATCTGCCCGGTCGCAGGGTCACACACTGCCTTCCAGGGGATGCCATTGAACTGGATCCTGACGGCGTTGTCCTGGATCTCTGTCCTGCGGGGGCTGAGCCTGTCCCCGCCCGCCAGGAAACAGAGGGCCTCAAACCTGCCCGCGCTGAAGAGCTCAGCCGCCGATCTGGTGGAAAGGGCCTCCCGCATTTCATCGGTAAAGGGATGCGTCTCCCGCCAGGTCTCCAGGGCTGCACTGGCCGTGTCCTGGATCTTCTGGGCGTAGTCCGGGTTGACCCTGGGATAATAGCCCTTCACATTTCCAAAGACTGTCTTTTTCTTCCTCTTCCATTTGGCCTCATTGTCGATCCCGGCCATATCCACGTTGATGGTCCCGAAGGCTATGACCTCCCCGACGGGAAGGATCGCCACATTGAGACTCCTGCCGCTTTTGCTCTCGCTGACACTGATATCCCTGATCAGCCCGCGGCAGGGCAGGCTGTTCATCCTGCTCTTCAGGTACTGCTCCAGATCCGCGACGGGATTGACAGAAAGAGGACGCAGGTCCGCCTCATTTTTTTTCTGTTTACTGCCCTTTTTCTTCGTGTGTGCCATCTGCCATCCCCCTGATCCCGGTCTGCGGGACCTGTTGTTTTTCTATTTAAAAGAAGCTGTTTTATATCTGGAAATACCTTATCATGGCTTCTTCCAAAAGGCAAGAAAAATCGAATATTTGTTCTGATTATTACGGCAGGGATCATTCAGTCCTGCAGGAGAATGCGCCTGAATGCGCCTGAGAATGCACCTGAGAGTTGCGCCTGAGTAATGCGCCAGTTGAGTAATGCTCCTGAGTTGCGCCTGCCATCCGGTAACTCCTTTGTATCAGAGCCTGGGACTATGCTATGATTGTTTTTAAATCTGATTTTTTGCCAGGAGGACTTCCATGTACCTTTCTCTCGAGCAATCCCATATCCCGGACGGTGTGATCTCGGTGATCGGCAGCGGCGGCAAGACGACTTTTCTGCGCCTGCTGGCGGAATCGCTGCCCGGAAGGGTCCTGTTGACCACGACCACGCATATTGAGCCCTTTCCCGGTATTCCGCTGGTGGAATCTGCTGCCGGCGAAACGAAAGAAGCTCTTCTGGGTCGCCTGGAGGCTGCTCTGAGGGAGACCAGGGTCGTGTGCCTGGGCACTCCGATGGAACCCGGTGCGGACTGTGAAAAGGGAGGCGGCAGCAGGGGACCCGGCGCGGACTGTAAAAAGGAAGGCGGCAGCAGGGAACCTGCCCCGGCGGGCCCGGCCAGGGGGAGGATCGGCAAGCTCAGCGGTCCCCCGGTGGATCCGGGCGTCTTTTCTCCGCTTTTTGACCACATCCTGGTGGAGGCGGACGGCTCCAGGCGTCATCCGCTCAAGGCCCACCGCCCCTTTGAGCCGGTCATCTCACCGGCGACCTCCCTGACTGTCTGCCTGGCGGGCCTGTCCGGCCTGGGGCGCAGGCCGGAGGAGGTCTGTCACTGCCCGGAGCTTTTCTGCTCGATCGCAGGCTCCGGACTGACGGACCCTGTCACGGCCGGCCACGTGGCCAGGGTCCTCAACACGGAGGACCTGGCGGATGTCTATCTGCTCAACCAGACGGATGTCCTGGCGGATCCGGAAGCGGTGCTGGACCTGTGCGCGGCCATAAAAAAGCCCACCCTGGCAGGTTCTCTGCTGAAGCGGACTTTTCTTTGAAGAGTCAGCCGGATACAGCGATCTCCCGCACGGCGGCGGCCGCGGCATCCACTTCTTCGAAGGTATTGGCGCAGCTGAAGCTGAAGCGGACGGCGCCGCGCTCCGCGGTCCCCAAAGCCGTGTGGAGCAGGGGGGCGCAGTGGGCGCCGGTGCGGGTCGCGATCCCGTAGTCTGTCATCAGGATATCCCCGGCTTCGCCGGAATCAAAGGGGTCAATATTGAGGGAGAGGACCGGGGCGCGGAGTCCCGGTCTTTCTATCTGCAGGTCCTTTCCGGCTTCCATAAGCCCCTGAGGGGCGGTCCTGTCCTCCGGCCGGCTCTGGAAGTTTCCGTAGATTGTCACTCCCGGAATGTCCCGCACCTGGTCATAAAAGCGGCAGAGGAGGTCCTGCTCCAGTCTGCAGACCGTCTCCTGCCCGGTCTCCAGGAGCCATTTCAGGGCCGCGTCCAGGCCGGCGATCCCGTGCGTATTGAGGGTGCCGGCCTCCAGAAGGGTCGGCATGGCAGGCGGCTGTGCCGTGAGAAAGCTCTGGACGCCGGTCCCCCCGGTCATCAGCGGCCGGATCTTCACGCCGCCGCGGACCCAGATCCCCCCGGTCCCCTGGGGGCCCCGCAGGCCCTTGTGCCCGGTAAAGCAGAGGATATCGATGTGCATCCTCTGCACATCGATGGGGATGCAGCCGGCTGTCTGGGCGGCATCGACGATGAGGAGGATCCCCCTGGCGGATGTGGCGCGCCCGATCTTTTTCAGATCCATGAGGTCTCCGGTGACATTGGAGCCGTGGGCGCAGACGACCGCCCTTGTCTGCGGCAGGAGGGCGCCGATCACGGCCTCCTCGCTGACAGCCCCGTTTTTGTCCGTCGGTACGATCGTGACAGAGACCCCTCTCTCCTGCATGAGGTAGAGGGGGCGCAGGACGGAATTGTGCTCCCGGGCCGTCGTGACCACGTGGTCGCCGGGGCCCAGCGTCCCGAAGATGGCCGTGTTGAGGGCCTGGGTCGCATTGGCCGTAAAGGCTATATGGGAGGGGGAGTCTGCATGAAACAGGTCCGCCAGCTTCCTCCTTGTCTGATAGATCGCGCGGGATGCCTCCAGAGAGGCCTCGTGGACACCGCGCCCGGCATTTCCAAACCCGGACATGGCCTGCAGCACGGCCTCTGCGACCCCGGGTGCCTTTCTGATCGTCGTCGCCGCATTATCCAGATAGATCATTCGTTTCCATCCTTATCCATTCTTATCGATTTTTTCCAGCATTCTCCCGATCTCCCACAGCTGGTCGGGATCATCGACGTCTGCCAGTTCCTCCGCCCGCAGGGCCTCACAGAGGCGGACGGGGACCTGTCCCTGCCGGATCACGGCGCGGCCTCCCTGGTCCCCCTCCAGCTTCCGCAGGGCGGGAAAGCACTCCGCGGGAAAAAGAACGGGGCTGCCCGGCACGCCTTCCGCGCTCAGGCGGTGGATACAGCCGGGCTCGCGCAAAAAGGCGCTGAGCAGGCGTTCCATGCTCAGGGATGTCAACAGAGGCTGGTCAGCAGAGATAAACATGCAGCCCGCCCAGTTCCTGCTGTCCGCAGGCAGGAGGGCCCGGCGGATGGTGTCGCTCTGGTCTCCTCCGCTGTAGACCGTGCACGACAGACCGTGTGCGCGGGCCAGGTCCGCGAGCTCGGGCCGTCTGGCGATGACCTCCACATCTGCCTCCGGGACCCGCCCCGCAAGTTCCTGCAGCCGGTCCATGGCATAGGCGGCCAGGGGGCGGCCGCCAATTTGTTTCAGCAGCTTGTCCTCCCTGAATCTCCTGGACCATCCGGCAGCCATCAGGACACAGCCGATCTTTTTTGCCGGCCTCTTTTTTTCGGCCGCGCAGACAAGCTCCAGCACACTTCCCGCTATGCAGCGGGCCTTGTCCGATATGGTCGTACAGTTTCTGACCTGGTCCCTGCGGGGATCGATGTCAGCGATCTTCAGGCCCCCGCGGACAGGAGTCCCGTCCGGGATCATGCCCCGGATCAGTCCTGTGATCGAGGCGGGGACAGGGACGGCCTCTCCGGTGTTGTCCTTTTCAAAAGCCTTCCCCGGGCCTTGTCCGGAAGCGGTGTCCAAAGCCGTCTCGATAACGGCAATGGTCTCTCCCGCCTGCACAGTCTCCCCGATGTCCCTGACGATATGGAGGATCCCCGCAGCCGGCGCGTGGATCACGCGCTCCGCCCCGAAACCGCCGATGATGCCGGGCACTCCGGTATTGGGCAGGGCCTGCCCCCGGCTGATGATCCGGCCCAGATTGTGACCCCGCATGGTCTCGATGACATAGTCCACGTCCTCTCCCGCCGTAAAGCCGGGGCCCAGGGCGATGGTCAGCGGGGCCATGGCCCGGCTGGTGCCCGTATTTTTCTTGGCCAGGATCGCGTCCACGACCGCGAAGGGCTTCAGTTCTTCGATGGAACAGCCCTCCGGGTCCACCAGGACCGGGACTTCCTGCAGAAGCTCCGCATCCCTGTCTCTGACGGGATCCTCCTCACAGGAAACCGCCCGGGGGCCGCCGCCGTCCTTTCCCTGACAGAATCCCTGTCCGGCAGGCTCCTCCCTGTGCCGTCCCTGCGACCGGCAGACCACCTGCCTGTCCCAGACAGCCCGGGCCTCTTGGACCGATGCGACCCGGACTGCCCGGATCCCTTCCACCACGGTCTCTCCGGCCCGGACTGCCCCGGAAAAGGCCACATGCCTGCGGATGGCCATGGGGTGGGCCGTCTCCAGGGCCAGGACAGGGAATCCCGCCCGGCAGAGCCGGTGGATGGTCCCGGTCGCCAGGTCGCCCGCCCCGCGCACGACCAGGATATTCGAAACGCTTTTCTTCTTTTCCATAGCTTATACCTGTTGCACCATCTCTTTCGAATATGCGGCGCGGCAGACCGGCCATACGGAAAACCGGTCCGTCCATGCATGGTAAACTGCACCGGAAACACGGTGAGCTGCCCTTACCGGATCTGCCCCGAAAGGACAATGATCCGGCCTTACCGGATCTGCTCCAGAAGGACGGTGATCCGGCCTCCGCAGATCATGGACTCATCGGAATATGTATCCGGCCCCTGTTCTCCGCAGGCCTGTCTGCTGCCTCCGGAAGGCATATCGATCTTCAAAAACGATAACGCGGGCGGCGGATTCTGAGATCCGGCCTGCGGCCGGGGACCTGTCTCCTGCAGCATTTGCAGGGCGGCCCGCCGGATTACTTCCTCCGCATAGCCGCCTCCGATCGTCCCCCGCCGGTTTCCGTCCGGCAGGACCAGCATGCGGGTCCCGGGGTTCCGGGGCGCCTCGCCCTCTTTTTTGACGATCGTGGCGAGGACAGCGCGGGGACGGCCAGAGCCGGGCTCGCCGCGTCCGGAAATAAGGGATTCAAATCCATCGGATCCTGAATTTCTGCCTGCGGGAGCATCGGATCCGGTCCCGGAACTGTCAAGACCGGGAGTGCCGGTCCCGGAGCTGTCAGGTCCGTGAGCACCGGCAAAAGTCCGCAGAGACCGCAATGCGTCCAGGATTTCCGGGGAGTACCCATCCCCGGTCCCCCCGGCCCGGATGACGGAGATGACCTGGGCCAGGATCGAGACGGCGATCTCCTGCGGGGTCGCCGCCCCGATCGCCAGGCCGACAGGCATATGGACGGCCTGAACGTCCTCCTCAGAGAAGCCCTCGCGCAGGAGGGTCTTCCTGGCTCCGGCCGCCCGGGCCCTGCTGCTCATCATGCCCGCATAGAGACGGGGCTTGCCCAGGATGACCCGGAGGCTCTCCATGCCGTGCTGGTGGCCGCGGGTCACGAGGACATAGCAGGTCCCCTCGTCGGACTCCAGCCCGGTCAGGGCCTCTTCAAAGGGGGCGCAGATCACCTGCCCCGCCCCGGCCTCCCGCGCGAGGTCCGCATATTCGGGACGGTCCTCGATCACGATCGTATCCAGCCCGGTCAGGGACGCCATCCGGCAGAGGGCCTGGCCGACATGGCCCGCCCCGCAGATGACCAGCCGGGGCACCCTGTTCAGGCGCTCAAAAAAAAGGGTCCTGCCCCCGCAGAAGAGGTCTCCATTTCCTTCAAGGCCGCCGGCCTTATATTTTTTATATATTTCCGTTTCTGATGCCTCAAAAAAAGCGCGGACGTCCCCGCTGCCTGTACAGGCAGCGGCTTTTCCGTCCGCAAACAGAGCCTTTGCTCCGGCGCCCTCTCCCTCCGTGATGATCAACTCAAGCTTTCGGGCAGATTCCGGAAGAGACAGCAGGACATCGTAGTAGTCTTTTCTCTCCATTTTTTCCAATCAGGCTTTCTTTTCCTTCGGCAGGATCAGGTTGAGCACAATGGCCATAATGGTGGCAACGACGACCGGCGTGGAGCCGAAGACCGTGGGCGCCCAGGAGGGGAAGCCGGGGCCGGCCAGGGAGTCCGCGACCTGGGTGATCCCGACGCCCAGGGCGACGGACATCCCGACGACAGTGACTGTCCTGGGCGGCAGGCCGTCCTTGGTGAACATGCGGACGCCGGTCATGGCGATCTGGGCAAAGACGGACAGGGTCGCGCCGCCGATGACGCTCTGGGGGATCGTCGTCAGCAGGGCCGAGAGGGCCGGGAAGAGGCCGGCGGCCAGCAGGATCAGGGCCGAGACCAGAAAGACGATGCGGTTGATGACCTTGTTGACCGTGACGATGCCGACATTCTGGCTGTAGGTGGCAGTCGGCAGACCGCCGAAAAAGGCGCCGATGATGCTGGCGATCCCCTGGGTGATGATACCGCCCTGCAGTTCTCTGTCAGTGGGGACCCTGTCCATGCCGCCCATGGTGGTGGAGGTCAGGTCGCCGATGGTCTGGACGGCATTGACCGCGTAGACGATCGCCAGAGAGGCACAGGCGGAGGGAACAAATTCGATGTGGAAATGCATGAAGCGGGGCAGGGAGATGATCGCCTGGGTGGCGGTCACGGAGGAAAAATCCACCATGCCGAAGACCAGGGCCAGGGCATAGCCGGCGATCATGCCGAAAAAGAGGGAGCCCAGCTTGAGCACGCCGCGGGTAAAGTTGTTGAGAAAGAGGACGACGGCAAAGGTGACCAGGGCCACGGTCCAGCACTTGGCCCCACCGAACTCCGGATGGCCGGATCCGCCGGCCATATAGCGGACTGCCGTCGGATACAGGGACAGACCGATGGTAAAAATAACTGTGCCGGTCACGATATCGGGAAAGAGGACGCGGATCTGCCTGACAAAGAGACCAAAGACGATGGCCACACAGCCCCCCACGATCTCGGCGCCCAGGATCGTGCCGATATTGAACTGGCCGCCGATCGCCTGCAGGGTCGGCACATAGGCGAAGCTGGTTCCCATGATGACCGGGAGTCCCGCCCCGATCCGGCCAAAGACCGGAAAGAGCTGCAGGAGGGTCGCCACCGCCGTCATGATCAGGGCGGCCTGGATCATCATCATTCTTTCCTGCGGATCCAGCTCGCAGACGCCGGCGACGATGATCGCGGGTGTTATGACACCCACGACGGCCGCCAGCACATGCTGCAGACTCAGCGGCAGCAGGACCGAGATGGCCGGCGCAGCGCCCCTGTATTCATAAAGTTCCCTGTGTCTGTTTTCTTTCGTACCCATTCGTAATACTTCTCCTTCAATGCGTACCAAATCAGCGAATTCGTTCTGTGACCTGTCCGGCCCTGCGGGGCAGGTCCTTGGTTAATTCTCCATGGACCACATGGAGACTATGTGGGGGCCCTCAAAGATAAGCCCCGCGGCCCGGATCCGGTCCACTGCGGCCCGGACAGCAGCTTGGTGCCCCTCCTGAACCGTTTTCCCCGGGACTGTTTTTCCCGAACCCATTTCCTCCGGAGCCGTTTTCCCCGGATCTGTTTCCTCCGGGTTCGTTTTTCCCGGGCCCATTTCCTCCGGAGCCGTTTCCCCCGAATCTGTTTTTCCCGGACCTGTTTTTCCCGGACCCATTTTCTCCGGGTCCATTCTCCAGCACAGGCCGCAGCCGGCATGGACCTTCGGAGGAAGGGGGATCAGCCGGCCGGAGATGCCGTTTGCCCGGCAGAAATCCTCCATCTCCATGGCCTGCTCATAGCTGGAAAAAGAGAGGATCACATAGTCCTTCCGGATCCGCCTGCCGGGGGATGGGGCGGAGCTCCCCGGAAATCCTGTCTCCCGTCCCGTCATGGCCGCAGGATGCGGGCCGCTTCGGTCTGGATCCGGACAATATCATACATATTGGTGATGCCGCCGACCTGCAGCTTATCGCGCAGGCCGTAGAAATCCAGGCAGGTCCCGCAGGTCAGGATCGTGACGCCCGCGGCCTCCATCTGGCGCAGGTCCTCGATGGAGTCAGACCCCTCGCAGGTCAGGGACGCGCCCCCGTTGTAAAAGAGGAGGGTGTCGGGAAGGACGTCCTGCTGGCCCAGGGCGAAGATAAAGGCCTTCATCAGGTTTTTCCCCAGCCTGTCATCCCCGGTGCCCATGCAGGCGGACCCGATCGCGGCGACGGTCCCCCTCAGAGGGCCGGGCTGGCCGGGCGCGCATCCGCAGGCTTCAACATCTGCCGCGTCCTGGTCCGCTCCGGCGTCAACTGCTCCGGCCGCTTCTTCGGAAATGGTGAACGTGATCCTCCACTCCGAATCTCCCGTCTGCTCTGTCCTGACGCCGTATCCCTTCTGAGCGCCGAATTTGTGCAGGTTCTGGGCCGAGATCTCGTTGCCGGCCAGGACCTCGACAGTCCCCGCGCCGCCCAGGTCCCGCACTGCGTTTTTGGCCTTGACGACCGGTACAGGACAGACATCCGCTCTGGCATCTACCGTAATATGCTTCATATCTGTTTCTCTTTCCTCCTTTTTAAAGCTGAAATAATTTTTCAGGCTGCGTCCCGCGGCCCCGGGAAGCGGGCTCCGCCGGGGCTCTCTCAGCCCTCGACCAGGATCTGATTGTCTCTTTGCGGGATGAGGTCGCCTATGATCTGTGCCCGGATTCCCTCCTCCCGCATGCGGGCGCACATTTCGGCCGCCGCGCTGTAGTCGAGGGCAAAGAGAAGGCCTCCCGAGGTCTGGGGGTCGAACAGGACCTCCTCCATGGCAAAAGGAATGCCGTTGAAGCGCACATAGGGCTGAGCATAATTTCTGTTTTTCTGGCCCCCGCCCGTGATGAGGAATTCCTCCGCCGCCTTCAGGGCGCCGGGAAAGACCGGGATCCGGGCCCCGTAGAGCAGGCCGCTGCAGCCGCTGTCCTCCAGCATCTCGTGCAGGTGGCCCAGCAGGCCGAAGCCGGTCACATCGGTGCAGCAGCGCACGGGATAGTCCCGGCTGATCTGCGCGGCCCTGCGGTTGAGGGCACGCATGGAGTCGGTTGCTCTCCTGAAATCCTCCGGGTCCGCCTCCCCCACCCGGTTGGCGGCGGTCAGGATCCCCGTCCCCAGGGGCTTGGTCAGGACCAGGACATCGCCGGCCCTGCCGCCCTGGTTGCGGTAGATCCGGTCCGGATGCACGACGCCTGTCACCGAGAGTCCGTAGCGGATCCCGCTGTCGGCGATCGAGTGGCCGCCGGCCAGGCTCCCCCCGGCCTCGATGACCTTCTCCGCGCCCCCGCGCAGGATCTCCCCCAGGATGTTCAGGTCCATGGACTCCGGATAGCAGACGATGTTGAGGGCCGTCCGGACCTCGCCGCCCATGGCATAGACATCGCTCATGGCGTTGGCCGCGGCGATCTGGCCGAAGAGGAAGGGGTCCCCGACCATGGGCGGAAAAAAGTCCAGGGTCTGGATCACCGCCAGGTCATCCGTCAGCCGGTAGACCGCCCCGTCGTCGTGGCTGTCAAAGCCGACCAGGAGATCCGGGTCGTTTTCTCCGCGGGGGATCTTTTCCAGGATCCGGCTCAGAAGGCCTGCTCCGAGCTTGGCCGTGCATCCCCCGCTCTCACAAAATATTACCGGTTTGTTCTCTGTCATTGTTTTACCTGTCTGAAGTGTTTTTTGAAATGATGCGGCATGTCAGCCCGCATCATGCGCTCAGGACTCGCGGGCGGGTTCTGGATCCTGCGTATCCGTAGCGCCGGCAGCCGCCATGGCGATCTTCTCCGGTGTGATCGGCAGCTCGTAAAAGCGCTTCCCGACCGCCTGATAGACTGCTTCGGCAATGGCGGGCGCGGGGGTGTTGATGACGACCTCCCCGATCGATTTGGCGCCATAGGGTCCCTTTGTCTCATAGCTGCTCTCGATGGCCACGTGGATATGGCCGATATCGAGCCGGCTGGGGATCCTGTACTGCATGAGGGAATTTTCCAGGACCGCCCCGCGGTCAGAGTAGGTGACATTTTCGGACAGAGCCATGCCGATGCCCTGCAGGAGTCCGCCTTCCGTCTGCACTCGCACCAGGTTCTCATTGAGGGGGGTGCCGCAGTCGACGGCGGCGTAATAATCGACGACCTTTGTCTCTCCGGTAGCCGGGTCTGTCTCCATCTCCGCGATGCCCGCCATAAAGGGCGGCGGCGATGTCTCGGAATTATTGGTCGCGGTCGTGAAGAGTTCAATGTCGTTGTGGACCATGGACGCGGTGGCGATCTCCTCGAGCGTGGCACTGTCAGAGGGATCGCCCGCGCGCTGAACAGTCCTGCCGTCGAAGACGACCTCCTCCGGGGCACAGTCCAGGAGCCTGGCTCCCAGGGCGAGGATCTTTTCCCGCAGGCGGAGGGCGCATTTCTCCACGGCCTTGCCGGTCACATAGGCCGTGCTGGAGGCGTAGGAACCCGAATCGTAGGGAGAGGCGTCGGTGTCGGCGCCAAAGACCTCGATCTGGTCGACGGAGCACTCCAGGGTCTCGGCCGCCACCTGGGCCAGGGTCGTATCGCACCCCGTGCCCATATCGGCCGCGCCGATCATCAGGATATAGAAGCCCTCGTCGCCCAGCTTAAGGGAAGCGCTGCCGACGTCCACAGCCGAAATGCCGGATCCCTGCATGGACAGGGCGACCCCCATCGTGCGGATCCTGCCGTCCGGCAGCACCCGGCGGGTTCCCTTTTCCTCCCAGCCGGACATTTCCCGGACCCGGGCCAGGCACCGGTCCAGAGCGCAGCTGGAAGCGGGTTCATAGTAGTAGGCAGGCATGGTCTGCCCCTCGCGGACGATGTTCATCTCCCGCAGGTGGATCGGATCCATCCCGATCTCGGCCGCCAGTTCATTGACGGCGGATTCGACGGCAAAAATGCCCTGGGTCGCGCCGTAGCCCCGGTAGGCTCCCGCGGACATGCGGTTGGTATAGACCACATCGAAGACAAAGCGGTGGGCCTCCGCCTCTCCGTAGAGAGAGATGGACTTGTGGCCGGACAGGCCCACCGTCGTGGGGCCGTGTTCGCCGTAGGCCCCGGTGTTGGACAGGGTGTAGAGGTCGATCCCGCGGATCCTGCCGTCCTTCATGGCCCCCAGCCGCACATGCATCTGCATCTCATGGCGGGGAGAGGAGGCGGTCATGCTCTCCTCCCTGGTCATGATGTACATGGAGGGCTTCCCGGTCATCCAGGTCACAAAGGCCGGGTAGACCTCACTGACAGCCGTCTGCTTGGCTCCGAAGCCGCCCCCGATGCGGGGCTTGCGGACACGGATCTTTGATTTGGGGATGTGGAGGGCATTGGCCACGATCCTGCGGACATGGAAGATGATCTGGGTGGAGGAGACGATCTCCAGCCTTCCGTAGGGATCCATGACGCACCAGGTGCGGAAGGTCTCCATCATGGCCTGTTGGACGGCCTTGGTGTGATAGACCCGGTCAATCACGATATCGCAGTCTTTGAGGACCGCCTCGATATCCCCGTCGGCCGACTCGCCGTGGGCACAGAGATTCCTCTTATTGTCCGCTCCGACGAGGGCCAGGCTCTCCCAGTTGTCCTCGGGATGGACCAGGACCGGATTGTCTTTGGCTGTACGGAAATCCAGCACCGGCTCCAGCACATCATATTTGACCTTGATCAGGCGGCAGGCCTTGTCCACGCACTTTTCATCCTTTCCCGCGACGATCGCGACGGGGTCGCCGACAAAGCGGACATGGCGGTCGATCAGGAGGCGGTCATAGGGACTAGGCTCGGGATAGGTCTGGCCGGCCTGGGTATAGCGCCGTCCGTCCTGGTCGATGTCCTCCCAGGTATAGACCGCCTCGATGCCCGGCACTTTTCTGGCGGCATCCGTCTTGATGGACCGGACGATGGCGTTGGCGTGGGGCGACCGGACCAGCTTGACGACCAGGCAGTCCTGCGGCGCGATATCCTCTGTAAAAAGGGGCTTGCCCAGAAGCAGCTGCATGGAGTCCTTCTTGCGGATCCCCTTTCCGACGACGGCCAGGTCGCGGGCGCGCCCGTCCACATGGGTCTCGGGTACCTGCAGGATTTCCTCCGCTGAACGGGGCATGCTGTTCATTTTCTCTTTCTTCATGCCTGTATCCCCCCCTTCCCGGCATCCGCGGCCGCGTCCTTTTTTCCGTCGGGGTCCGACAGGCTGGCCTTCTCCTCAGCTGCCAGGCCCTTTTTCTTTTTATACTCCACAAAGGCCATCAGACCCCGGAGCTGACCCTCGTAGCCGCTGCATCGGCAGAGGTTGCCCGCCAGGTATTCCCGGATCTCGTTCTCGTCCGGGTCCGGATTCTCCCTGAAAAGGGCGATCGCGTTCATGATGGTCCCGGGGTTGCAGAAGCCGCACTGCTCCGCCCCCTGGTCGGCGATAAAGCCCGCCAGCTCCGCGGCCTCCTCCTGCAGGCCCTCCAGGGTCGTCACCCTGCGCTTTTCCACGCGCGCCGCCGGCACGCTGCAGGACAGGACCGGCACATCGTCCAGAAAGACCGTACAGAGCCCGCAGCAGGACGTCTCACAGCCCCGCTTGACGCTCTTGCAGCCCAGGGACCGGACCAGATCGATCAGGAGCAGGTCCGGATCTATGTGTTCCTTGTATTGTTTTCCGTTCAAGGTGAAAGTCAATAACATACCTCTTCCCCTTTCCAAACCGCTGCCTCGCAGCGATTCCCTCCCCGGTGAATACGAGGGACGTTTTCTCCCGGGGGATCACGGGAAATGCACATGGCAATCCCTGCGATTTATGACTCGTCTGTGAGCTGCCGCTCTTACATCAGCTTCAGGACCGCCCGCTCGGTGAGCACCTTTACCAGATGCGTCCTGTAGGCGGCGCTGCCCCGCAGGTTTTTGGCGGTCGGCACGGCCTCCGCGGCATAGTCCGCAAAGCGCCGGGCGGCCTCAGCCCTGTCTTCGCCGGGCGGGATCTCCCCCAGGATTCCCTCCCTGTCCTCCAGGACAAGGGCCTTCTGGGGCCTGGCCCCGTAGACGAATCTCCAGCTGCCCTCCTCTGTCCGAGAGGCCGCGCAGGTCAGGACCGGGAAGTCCGTCTGCGCGTTGCGGACGGACTGATAGCAGAAGTCCGCCTTCTCCTTGAGGATGGACACATGCGTGAGAATGTCCCTGTCGGGCGCGCGGTCCGCGTACTCGCGCAGCGGGACCACCCCTCCCCTGCACAGCCTGACACTGCAGTTCATGGCCAGCAGGATGGTCAGGACATCGGAAAAGCCAAAGCGCCCGGCGACACTTCCTCCGACCGTCGCCGTATTGCGGAACTGGACGCCGACGATATGCCTGAGCGCCTCCCGCATCTGCCCGCCGCTAAAGGCATCCAGGCCGGGATGCAGCTCCAGCTCCCGCAGGGGCGTCATACATCCGATCACAAACTCCTTGTCTGTCTCTTCGATCCCGCACAGCCCCAGCGCGCTGAGGTCGATCGCGCTGCTGCAGGACGCATGGCTCATCTTGATCCACTGCATCCCGCCGATGAGACAGCTTCCTTTTTTCTGATAAAGTTCCCATGCCTCCTCCACCGTAGAAGGCTGTTCCCAGGTCCGGAATGAAATCATACCTTATTCCTCCTGTGCTGCTGTTGCCGTTCTGAGTTAACCAACGTTAATTCTGAACCCATTTTACGATATGGATGTGGAAAATACCATAGTGACTCACTGTCCGGTACGCAGACCGGGCCGTTTTTTATCTGTGAAAAAATGTCTGCAGCCCCGGCGTCCCTCTGAAAAATGAAAGGTCCCGGATCCCTCCCCGGCAACTGCTTGTACAGGTTTTTTTTATGTCGTATAATCATTTTTGCAGACATACAGGCCGGCGCGGCCGTTCAAAGTGGCAAGCACCCTGCCCTCGTCCAGCCGGCATGCCTTTGTGACGTGGTCTGCTGCTTACACAGACATGAAAGTTCCACGGGACCTTTTTATGGAAAAGAAAAAAAATCATTCGGAGGCCAGACACCTGCAGCGGGAAACAGCCGCCCTTCAGAAGGCCATGCAGGCCGCTGTGACCGGTCAGCAGCCGCTGACGGAAAAGGACCTGGCGGAAATAGCCGCCTCGCAAGAGGAGGGGAGCCCCCTTCCTCCCGCCCAGGCCCGCATGGTCCTGCTCAAGGTCCGTGTATTTCTGAAGACCCTGCAGGGGCTTGAAAAGGAAAGCCGCCTGCTGAGAGCCCGGATGGAGGCGCTCTCGGAGGACCATCCCTGTCCGGAAAACGGCGGCAGGGAGGACAGCGAACCGGGTGAGCATGGCCTGCAGAAACGCGGCACCGGCGCTCACGGCCTCGTCGACCGCGGACCGGACCAGCACGGTTTAGAGGACAGCGGGCCGGACCAGCACAGCCTGGGGATCAGCCGGGCCCTGCTCCTGCAGCTGGAGGCAGAGGCAGAGACGCTCGCGGCCGCATACAGGGACCTGGAGCAGGCCCTCTCGGAAGCCGGAAGGGCCTCCGACCAGGCGGACCGGATCCGCCTCCTTCAGACCACGGAAAAAATCCGGCAGCAGATCAGGAATGGAGAAATCTGATCCAGGTGCACATGTGACTCACAATTCACTGTAAAGAGTTTTTAAGAAAGCCGGGGGCTTGAGAATTTTGAAAAAGATAAGGATCATTCTGGCCGGCCTGCTGACCCTGGGGGCTGCGGCAGGCCGCATATGGATAGAGATCAACAGGCAGTCGATCATCATCGAGAGCGGCGTCGCCGGATACCGCAATCAGGCAAAGACCATGACCACCTTCCTGGTCTTCATGGCTCTGGTCACTCTGGTGACGGTCCTGATGGAAGCCGCCTCGGCTGCCCGGCAAAAGAAAACGGAAGAGCAAAGGGCGAAACTGGCCGCCGACTCGGAGGAGGCCGGCCGCCGGGCCAAGGCCACCCTCTCCGTCGACGGGGAGCTTGACCCGGAGGCGATCCGGACCTTCCTCCTGCAGCAGGGGGACGGCGAATGGCACCGCTACCGCGGCAACATCAGCCTCTGCGTGGGCGTGATGGACCAGATGAGCGAGTGCATCGACCGCCTGGATACCCTTTTGTCCATGAACGGGGCCGAGACCCTGCGGGACACCATGCAGGTGCTCCGCCAGGTCCAGCAGTACATCTGCCGCAATATGCGCAAGGTCATCAATTACCTGTCCGCTGTGGACGTCGACAGCCGGGAGGCGGAGCCCGGCATCCGGGAGCGCTTCAGCGAGTGCATCAGTGACAGCAGCCAGAAGCTGGACAAGGTCAATGAATTCCTCATTTCCCTCAGCGATTACCTCAATACCCAGGGTGAGGACACCAGCTCCCTGGACCTGCTGGACGTCTACAAGGATACGATTCTGGAATCCATTCACGGCAATTCTGTCATGCAGGGATAACCGCCATGCAGGGATAAGCGGCATGCTGGGATAAGCGGGACGCCCCAAACGCCCTGTAATGGCATTGCTGCCGCTCCGGGGAGCGGCATAATAGGAGAGTGAAACAAATGGAAAACAAGACAAAAGAAGCTGTTTTTTTCAAGAAAAGACTCCCGGCCCTGGCCCTGGCGCTCATGACCACAGTCTGCCTCCTGGCCGGCTGCGGCGGAGGCAGCAGTGACAGCTCCGGAGGCGGCCGCGGCAGCGGCAAAAAGCTGTCCTATGAGGACGCGCAGACAGAGCTGGACGCCCTGCTGACGCGGGTGGACCAGCAGGTGATCGAAAATCCCGAGATGGACATCTACTCCGATGAGGTCACGGTCGCTGACACCCTGGCCGACATCAGCACCTTCCCGATCACGGTCCAGGGCGGCGGGGAGATCGACCTCGAGATCGCCGCCCCCTCGGAATTCACCGGCAGCCAGCCGGACGACTGGCTCAATGTCGTTGCCGACCGCTTCAATAAGTCCGGCGCCGAGATCGACGGCAAAAGCGTCTCGGTCACGGTCCGCAAGATGGCCTCCGGCGAGGTCGTCACCTACATGACCGGCGGCGGCTACAAGCCCGACATGTACATTCCCAGCAACTTCGCCCTGGGCGAGATGCTCAAGGCCGGCGGCATCGGCGTCATCGAGCTCGCCGACCGGGTCGCGGGCAATACGGCCGGCATGCTGATCAAAAAGGATGTCTACGACAGCTTCACGCAGAAATACGGCGACGCGACGGTGACGAGTGTACTGGATGCGACCCTGGCGGGCGACCTGACCTTTGCCTATACCAATCCCTATACCTCCGCGACCGGCCTCAACATCCTGACCGCCATGCTGCACAGCTTCGACCCCTCAGACCCCCTCTCCGACACAGCCAGCGGCAAGCTCCTAGACTACCAGAAGCAGTCCCCGCCCGTCGCCTACACGACCGGGGTCCTGCGCAACCAGGCGGCCAAGGGCATCATCAATGCCATGGTCATGGAGGAGCAGGCCTACATCAACCAGCCCGAGCTCAAGAGCTATGTCTACATCCCCGCCGGCATCCGCCACGACCACCCCGTCTACACCTTTGACTATGTGAGCGCGCAGGAGCGGAAGGCCGCGGAGCTCTTTACTCAGTACTGCCTCTCCAAAGAGAGCCAGAAGCTGGCCACCGACAAGGGCTTCAACCGCCGCGACGAATACAAGGGCGAGGACCCCGGCCTCGACGGCGCCGGCTACCTGGCCGCCCAGAAGGTCTGGAAACAGAATAAGAACGGAGGCAAGCCCATCATCGCGGTCTTTGTCGCCGACACCTCCGGCAGCATGGAAGGGAGCCCTCTCAAGTCCCTCAAGGAATCCCTGGTCAGCTCCTCCAGCTACATCAGCGAGGACAACTACATCGGCCTCGTGAGCTACTCCGACGACGTCACGATCAACCTCCCCATCAAGCGCTTCGACGCCAAACAGCGCGCCTACTTCTCGGGTGAGGTCAAGGCCCTCACCGCCCGCGGCAGCACCGCGACCTACGACGCCGTCCTTGTCGCCTCCAAAATGATCCTGGACAAAAAACAGGAGGTCCCCGACGCCAAGATGATGCTCTTCGTCCTCAGCGACGGCGAACAGAACGAAGGCTACGACCTGGACCGCATCACCCCCGTCGTCGAAGGCCTGGGCATCCCCATCTACACCATCGGCTACAACCTCTCCGACACCACCGAGCTCGAACAGCTCTCCGAGATCAATGAGGCAGCCAACATCAAGGCCAACACCGACGACGTCGTCAACCATCTGCGCAACCTCTTCTCGGTGGAGATGTAAGCGGTTTTTCCCTGAGGAACGGTATAATAACAGACAAGGCAGGCGGATCACCCCGCCTGCCCCTTTTTTGCAAACAGAATCGTCTGTCAGCTCAGAAAAACCTCTCCTCTGCCTTGAAGACCTGGCTGATCTCACTGTATCTGCCAAAGACTGTCAGCCTGTCGCCGGGGCGGAAAACCGTGTCCGGCCTGCCCGGCTCCCCCTTAAAGCCCTCCCTCTCGACCAGCATGACCAGGATCCCGTGGTCATGCCTGAGCCCGCTCTCCGCCAGGGTCTTGCCCCGAAGCGGCTCCGGCACCTCCTTGAGGATCACATTGGCGATGGAATCGTCTCCGATATAGTCCATGAGCAGAACCGTGTTGACCTTGTCCTGCTTCATGAGTTTACCGGCCAGCCGGCTCAGGACCATGTCGATCTTTTTGCGAATAAAGCGGGTCCTGATCAGACGGATCACCAGCGCCGCAATCGCAAGCGGGACCATGATCCCCCAGAAAATATTGTCCACCTGAGCTGATTTGATAGAGAGAAAGACGTTCACAAATGCCGAGACGATCGTCACGTTAAAGACATAGCCGAAGAGCATGGTCGCCTGGGCCAGCCTCCGCCGCGCCCTCGAAGCCAGGATGCTCTCGCTCTCCCGCGTCGTGAATCCCGCCCCCGTCAGGATCGACAGGACCTGGAAGCGGGCCTTGTCATCCGGCAGACCTGTGATGCGGAACATGAGGGTGAACAGCTCTATGATAATCCAGTAGACCAGGATGATCACGGAAAATAGCAGACTGGCGAGGAAGAGGGTCATAGGAGGTCTCCTGTTGACTGATCGGTAGTGTCGGGGATGGCCCGGGAGGCAAGGCAGCGAGTCAGGGGATGTTCAGCTGACTCACTCAGGAAAAAACAGCTTGCCGGCCAAAGATCCACGGGATGAGTCAGCCGGTACGTCCCCTGACTCACTCTATTCCTGAAAAATACAGCTGGCGTTGGATAAACTCCCGAAAGCGTGGAAGCGCAAATGACAGCTCACGTGATTTATTTTCGGAAATGAGCCCCTTCCTCCTCAGACGAGTTTTATATTTGTAAAAGAGCTGAGGACTCATCTGCAGAGACTGACGCACATGAGAAATCTCCGTATTGTCCAGATCCTGAGCAAGTGACGCTGCAATCTTCTGATCTGTAGCGCTCAACTCCGACCAGATTTTTTCATAGGAGTACTCCTCCAGATATTCATCAAATCGCGGCAGAATCTCATCACGATCCCATTTCTGTTCATTTTTCCAACATAAATAGCCCAGCAGCTGAAAGGCAAAGGAATAACCCTTTGTCAGCCTGGCCATTTCCGCCGCCTCCTGAACCGGATTACCAAACACCTTCTGATATATATTCTGAATAGCCGCCATATTCAGGGGCTCCAGATGGATCTTAGGGGCCCTGTACAGGAATGTCAGATTCTTTTCGTTCTGAAGATTGTTGATATTGTCGTAGAGGCCGGTCATCAAAAGATATACGGGAAGGTCTGCACGCAGAAAGCTCTGGAAGGAACTGGCAAAAACACGGACATATTTGTTGTTCACTGCCTCATCTACGGTGATCAAGACTCTTTTCCCGTGCTTTTTCAGCTGTAGAAGCATCTGCTCGATGGCTGCCTCTATATCCGTGATCAACGGAGCATTCTTCAGAGACACACCAAAACCGAACAGGGACAAATTCAGCTCTGCTTCCACAAAAAGCTTTTGTGCCTGAGGAACGGCATAGAGCTTTCCTGCCAGGCCAAGCAGCATATCCCTGTTGGGATTGAGATCAATCAAGATCCAATCCGGAGATTCCTGCAGGCTGCGGGCTGCTTCTGTCATTAAAACTGTCTTTCCTGACCCGCGGATACCGGTGATCATGTAGACGTGATTTCCGGATTCGTCATTGCGAAATGATTGAAGGATTTCCTCAAGAGGGATTCTTCTTGCGACCTGGCACGCAGGCATACTGCCAAAAGATATGTTAAAAGGGTTTTCCCTGACATTTTGCATGATCCGCCCTCCCCCAAAATGGTTTATCGCGGTTTATGCCTAAAAATTAGGTTTATATAGGTTTATTTCAGTTTACGCATTTCTTTTTTACTTGTCAACGATCTGCGTTCCCCGGATGACAATGGAAAAAGGCGGGTGTTACTGCTCACGTCCTTCGTGAGAGCTGTAACGACGAGCAAAAAGGGACGCAGCAGATTTAACCCATCCGCTGCGTCCCCTTTTGCTTTAAAAATGAGTCATTTTGTTACGTCCCCATTGACTCACTCGTCCTTCCCGAACAGCAGTCCTGAGATCCCGTCTGCCATGTTCTTGGCTGAACGGCTGTCTGTGCCGAACCCGTCTCTGAAAACGTAGCCTATTGCCTCATAGAAGTCTGTCCGGTTTTGTTCTACAAACTGCTTCTTGAGATACTCCTCGCTGCAATCCTTTTTACGGCTCTCTTTTTTGAATTCCTTAAAACTGTCCTGCAGATATTTCTGCCATTCCGCCCCCAGGAGGTTGTCACTGAATCTGCTTTCGAACTCTTTGATCCCCAGACAGATATCCTGGGGAATATCCATGTAATAATACCTGGTCAGGCTTCTGGTCTCTTCATGATACTGTCTCATCTCAGCGATCTTTTTATCGTTCAGCCCGTCTACGTCTACATCATCCAGGTATTTCTCAAACAGATTCATATACCTTATATAGATGGCTCGAAGAATCGTTCCCAATTCTTCCTTTTGGGGAGTTTCCTGGTGCAGGATCTGCTGGATCCTTTCATTGCTCAGTTTCATCATGGCCGGTCTCCTTCCTAAAATAAGTTCACGCGTCTTTTTCATCAACAAGGTCCGTTTGAGTGAGTCGGGGGACATGCTGTTCCCGGGCTCAGGTCCTCACATCAGCGGCAGGGCGACGTTGTCGTAGACGTAGACGTAGCCGTCATGTCTGGTGCAGGCCTTGACGGTGCCGTCCTGGGACATGATAATGGCCACGGTGCCTTCGACGGCGTTGCAGAAGCGGTAGCAGGCTCTGTGGCGCATGCCGTTGTCGTTGAAGTGTCTGGTCGGGTCGACCAGGCCGTCGTGGCTGATGAAGCGCATGGCGGGGGTCTCTCTGGAGGATACGTCGACGACTGTCTCGGCGCCGAAGCCCAGCAGGTCCAGGTTTTTGTTCAGGACGACGGCTCCGTCGACACTGGTGAATTTGGCGATCATATCCGCATAGGCGGCGATCTCTTTTTCCCGCATTCTGCCATGAACATGGTTTTTTTCGTGGTCATGGCCGAAGAGGAAGGGGCTGGGCAGACGGTATTTGATCTCGATGAGGCCGGCGCAGGCCTCCAGGGAGGGGACAACGTAGATGTGGCCGCCGTGGCCGTAGCCGTTGGCGTGCCAGATGGCCCTGTAGAGGAGGCTGAGGCGGTCTTCCTCGGAGACGGTCGAGTCTTTTCTGAGTTCCTCCGCGATGACAGTGGACGTAAAGGTGTCCGTGCGGAAGCTGAGGCAGTTGCCCGAGTTATAGCTGACGATGGGGGATTCTCCGAAGCAGGCTTCCAGCTTGCCTGGTTCGACGACCGAGATGTTGGGGATTCTGGGCATGCGGTTTCCTGTGGTCAGCTCCCTGGTCATGATCTGTTCCCAGTTGGTATAGGAGGCGATGAGGCCGGTGATCATGAAGGGCTTTTTGCTGATGTCCAGGATCAGGTAGCTCATGCTGCTGTTGAGGGCGGGGGCCAGCTTGTGGAGCTCTCTGTTGGCAAAGAGGATGGGCTCATCAAAAAGCAGAACGTGGGAATAGAGGTAGACGTCCAGGATGGGAGATTCCGGGTCGATGAAGCAGACCCGGAAAGCCGGGTATCTTCCCTCCTCCTTCATGCAGCTGACATTGAGCAGGACCTGGCATACATCCTCCAGATCTTCCCTGGAGGGGAGCTCCTGGTCTTCTTCGGTGCAGTAGTCCAGCTGTTCAAAACGTTTATAAACCGTGTCTATAAAATTTGTGATATCGCTCATCTTTTCATTAACCTTTAATGTTTGAATCTGGTATGGACCTGACGTCTCTTTTCCCGGTAAGTCAGCCGGCACGCCCCCTTCCTGACATGTCAGGCTGAGTCATTTTATACAAAGGATCCCTGATCCATCCCCATGGTCAGGCCGGCTCATTGTACACAATGAGTCAACGGAACCGTCCCCCCCTGACTCAAACGGAACCGTCCCAATAACTCACCCGGCTCAGCTGCCCCGGTATTCGAGGCACATCATGGTCAGGTCGTCGAACTGGGGGGCGTCTCCGACGAAGTCGTCGACCTGGCTGCGGACGTTGCGGAGGAGGGCTTCGAGGTCGTCATCCTCCAGGCTGCTGTTGAGGGCGGTCAGCATGCGGTCGTTGCCGAAGAGCTCGTCGCTGCTGTTGGTCGCCTCGGGGACGCCGTCGGTGTAGAGGAAGAGGAGGTCGCCGGGGTTCATCTGCCACTCGACTTCTTTGTAGCGGGCTCCTTCCATGACGCCCAGGCTGATGCCGTGTTTGTCCTTTTCAATGACGAAGCCGGTGTCCCTGCGGTAAAAAACGGGGTATTCGTGGCCGGCGCAGGCGGAGATCAGGCTTCCGGTGGAGATGGTCAGGATGCCCAGCCAGACGGTGACGAACATGCTGTCCTCGTTGCCCTCGCAGAGGCGGTCGTTGACGTCGCTGAGGATGTCTCCGGGGCCGGTGTAGTGGCCGGACTGGGCCACATTTTTGATCAGGGTCTTGGAAATGACCATGAAGAGGGCCGCGGGGACGCCCTTGCCGGAGACGTCGGCCATGACCAGGGCCAGGTGGTCGTCGTCGATCAGGAAGTAGTCGTAGAAGTCGCCGCCCACTTCCTTGGCGGGATCCATGACGGCGTAGAGGTCAAATTCCGTCCGGTCCGGGAAGGCGGGGAAATGGGAGGGGAGCATGTTGGCCTGAATCTCGGACGCGACGGAGAGTTCGGTGTCGAGGCGCTGTTTTTCCGCCGTGATATTGACGATCTTGTGGACATATCCATTCATTTTTTTGGACATGCTTGAGAAGGCCCGGGCCAGGACTTCGATCTCGTCCTCGGTCAGATAGATATCCTCCACGTCGAAGACCATGTCGTCTCCCTCCATCTCGGAGACGCGCATAGTCATCTTCTTGATGGGGTTGACCAGCTGTTCTGCAAAGTGACGGGAGGTCAGGATGGCGAGCGCGATGAGGAAGATGGCGATCACCAGGGTGATCAGGATGACCCGGTTCATGTTGGCGCGGGACTGGGTGATGGAATCCTCCATGACCTCGTCGGTCTTCTGTGTGATCAGGTAGGCCGTCTGGTTGAGGTCCTCCTGGGAGATCGTCAGGAGCTGGGTCCAGCCGACTGTCCGCAGGGGGGCGTAGGCGACGTAGGTCTCCTCGCCGTCGATCTCGATGAGGGAAAAGCCGCTGCCGCCCTCCAGGGCCTGGTTGACCAGGGTCACCAGCTCGGGGTTGGCGCTTTCCTTGAGGCTCTTGAGCTCGTTGGAGGACATGCCGAGCTCTCCGTCCTTTCTGGACGAATAGAGGACGTTGCCGTTTTCATTGATCAGGCAGGTGTCGCTGGTATCGCCCAGCTGGGCCTTAGAGATGATGTCCTCGAGGCTGGAGACCAGGACGGATCCGCCGCAGACGGCGGCCAGCTCCCCGTCGATATAGACGGGCACGCCGGCCATGACCTCGTAGCTGTCGTAGTAATTATCCAGGTTGACGGGGGTAAAGTAGGTGTCCCGGTGGACCTGGGCGCCCACGTACCAGGGCCGGCGCCCCGCATTGTAGGGCAGGACTTCGCCGTCCTCTCCCACCTTTCCCTCGGGCGTGCGGTCGGCGATGATGCTGGCGCCTCCCGGCAGGGAGACCATGCAGTCGAGCAGGGTGTCTCCGCCCTCCACGATCTCCAGGATCATATTGCGGAGGCCCCCGATCCTGAGGATCTGTTTTTCCAGTTCAGGATCAGACTTGTCCGCGTCCTCGGAGTAGAGGAGCTGAAGGGAGAGCTCGCCGGGCTCTGCCTCAGTGGGCAGGGGGACAGGGAGGGGGGAAAAGGCGTCCGGATGCTCCAGGACCATCCGGACCTGTCTGGCCAGGATCTCCAGGTCGTGGCGCATGGTCCAGAATTCCCCGTCCACGACCCTGGCCTGGGCCTGGACGTATTTCTGAAAGCTCTCCGTCGTCATCTCCCGCATGGAATCGGACATGGTGTCCATGATGACGGTGTTCTGCTCCCGGTTGGTCTCCTCCATCAGGGAGGCAAAACGGCGCACCTGAAAAATACCGGTGGCAGCAAACAGGATCACTGCAGCGGCTACCAGCAGGATGTTCATCCAGGAGATCTTGGTCAGAAGGCTCTTCTTGATCGGGGTCTGCGGCTTCTTCCCGGTGTCGGGCTGCTTTTTACCGGCCTTTCGCAGATCCCGGATGCTGACATTGAAGAGACGCCTGTCCTTCTGCTCTCTTTTTCTCTCCTTTGTTTTCTCCCCGTGGGGCTCTTGATTCTTTACTTCATTCATGGTTTTATCGCAATTCCATGCCAAGCTGTTTTTACGCTGTCCGCCAATGTCGAGGCACCCCTGCTCTAAACGCCAGGGGCGGAATAACAATAGTGATTCCTGCGATTGGATCGGACAGGGGGCTTGCGGCGCTCCGGCACAAGCCTCCGGATTGAAAACTCTCCCTGCCATGCCTGAGCACGTGAGTACGCGGGCATGGCAAAAGCAGCGCCTTATTTCAGCACGACATCCTTGATGGAAAAAGAGTTCCAGCCGGCCCAGTAGGGCACGAACTTTTCGACTCTGTCTCCCAGGACGTAGAGGTGGTTGGTGGAAAAGAGGGGGACCCAGACGGCCCGGTCGCGGATCAGGAGCTTTTCCAGGGCCGCGTATTCGGCGGCGCGCTCCTTTTCATCGCTGATGCTGCGGGCCTTTGTGATCCGGTCCATCACCTCCTGGTCGGAGAAGTTGCCGGACCGTCCCCGGGTCTTTTCCCGGCTGCCGAAAAAGGTATAGATAAAGTTGTCCGGATCGTTGTAGTCCGCGGACCAGACGCCGGTGTAGGCCATGAGCCTGCCCTCGTTGCGCAGATACATGCGGCTGTCCGGGTCATAGTTGACGATCGTGGCCTCCAGGCCGACGGCCTCGAGGTCATCCCGGATCATGTTGAGCATATTCAGGTCGCGCACACTGCTGGTGGAATTGGCCGCGATCTCGATGCGGCTGCCTTTTTTCACCCCGCCCCTGGCAAGGATCCGGCGCGCGGCCTCGGGATCGTAGTGGAGCCAGCCCTGGTTTTCCTCGCAAAAGCCGATGAGGCCCCGGGGAAAGATGCCGTCCACAAGCGTGCCCTCGCCGTCGTAGAGTTCGTCCAGGATCTTCTGGCGGTCGATGGCCATCTGGACTGCCTTGCGGACCCGGACATTGTCCAGGGGGGCCGTCTCCAGATTGAGCATGAGATAGTTGGTCTCCACGCAGCCCTTGGACAGGACGCGGTCCTTCCAGGCGTCGGACTTATAGACATTTTTAATAGTGTCGGGATGGATCACCTCCGTGTCCAGCAGGTCCAGTCCGCCCTCGCGGAAGGTCCGGTCCATGAGGGCCGGATCCAGGTTGAGGAGGTCCGCTTTTTTGACAGAGGGCGTCTCCTTTGTGTAGTAGGGGTTCAGCTCGAGCACGATCCTGCCGCCGCTAAATTCCGTCACCATATAGGGTCCGGATCCGATCGTGGTCTCCGGGCTGGTCCCGAAGGCCTCTCCGGACTCCCGGACGCATTTTTCGCTCAGGATGCTGCAGGAGGGCGTTGCGGTCTGGGAGACATATCCGGCAAAGGGCTCCTTGAGGGTGATGGCCAGGTGGGTGTCGTCGATGACCTTGATCCCCTTGAGGGTGTCCGACTTTCCGGCCATCACGTCCTCGGCCCCCAGGATCATATCCGCAAAATCCGTCTGGAGGCTTTCCGGCAGGGCCAGCATGCGGGTGAAGGTGAAGGCGACGTCCGAGGCGGTGACCCTTGTCCCGTCGGAGAAAAAGGCGTTGTCCCGCAGGGTGAAGGTATAGGTCCGCCCGTCCTTTGAGAGGGAGTAGTCCTCGGCCAGGCCCGGCACCAGATCGGTCGTCCCGTCGTCGTTGAGCCGGATGTCATAGAGGCGCTCGAAGACATTGATGGGGACCATATAGGCCGACGTAGTCCTGTGGACATCCATGGTGTCGACTTCCTCGACCAGGCCGATCCGGAGCAGGCCCTCCTCCACATCCGCGGACGGGGCCGCGGTGGCTTCTTCTCCGGCGGCTTCTTTTTCAGAGACTTCTTTTTCAGAGACTTCTTTCCCGGAAGCTTCTTTTCCGGCAGTTCCCTGTCCGGCGGCTTCCTTCCCCGGGGAGGCCCCGGCTCCGCCGCATGCGGACAGGACCAGCAGCAGGATCAGGACGGGGATTCCCCTGTTCAGAAATCGGCATATCATTTTTTTCATTTTTTCAAACCTGTGAATATCCGGCGTGTCACCGCAGGATCCTGTCGATCCGGTCATTTTCTCCATAAGACCCGCGTCCGGCGCAGATCGCAGGTCCGCAGTTATTACAATTATATATGGAAATTCCTGCGCAAACAAGCACGGCGCTTTACATGATAGAGTCGTGTCAGGGCCTTAAATCTGTTATAATAATGACAGGCATTCCTTCATATAATGATGTAAGGGTCAAAAG
>DGUF01000253.1 GCA_002394525.1 Lachnospiraceae bacterium UBA4317
TTTTCTTCATGAAACAACCCTGCAGCACACGCCCCTTTCCGCAGAGCCGGATGATGGTCATCTCGGCGGCGATCCCGGCATCGATCCGGCCGCTCTTGTAGTCCTGATCGGCCTGCAGGCAGAGCTGGAGGGACTCCTCCAGGCGCCGGGGCTCCAGCCTGCCGGTGACGGGCAGGTAGTTTTTTTTGATGATCCAGGGAGACAGGCCGACCCTTTTTGCGATCTCGCCCTCCCCGAGCCGCTCTGCCTGCAGCTCCCTGATCTGCAGGAGCCTGAGGTATTCCCTCTGAAGCAGGGTCAGGATGACCTGGCTGGGTGTGCGCAGGGCGATGAGGTCCATGTAGATGGCCAGGGCTTTCTGGCTCTGCCTGCGGGAGACGGCCGAGACCAGCTCAAAGATCCGGTCCCTGAGTCTGGGACTGCAGACGGCCTCGATATCCTCGGCCGTGACCCGGTCCCTTCCCATACAGTAGGCCGTCAGCTTGTCCGACTCGCTGACGATATTCATCATATCCTCTCCCACTGTCTCCAGAAAGCGGTTGAGTACTGGCCCGTCAATGGCCAGGCCGGCCTTTTTGAAGAGTCCCGCCGTCCACCGGCCCAGCAGCTGGGGCGTCAGGTCCTCGCAGTTGAGGACAAAGCCCTGCTTCTGGATGGCCTTGTAGAGTTTTTTGCGCTTGTCCGGGCTCTCCTCCACAAAGACCAGGGAGGCTGTCTCCGGGATCTCCGGAATAAAGGCGGCCAGGGCATCCGACTCCACACTGGCCTTTTTGGAAAAAAAGACGGAGTTTTCCAGGATGATCACGCGCCGGTCGGCAAAAAAGGGCAGGGTCTGGGCCTGGTCGATCACCTCTCTGGCGGTGATGTCCATGCCGGAATAGACGGAGAGGTTCATCCGGTCCCCGTCCCCCAGCAGGGCGTCCCGGAGCCTGTCGCGGTTCTGCAGGCGCAGGTAGGCCTGGTCGCCGCACAGAAGATAGACCCGCTCAAAGCGGCCCTCTTTGATGGCCTGGTTCAATGCCTTCTGCTGTTGTCCGAAATCCTCTTTTTTTGCTGCCAATTGCTCATCTCCTGCCGTTCAGACTTTTCCTGCCGTTCAAACATATCCTGCCGCAGGTCCGCGCCCTTTTCGGGCCCCGGACCTGCGGCAGGGATCATTTTCAATAGGCCAGGCCCGCAGGCCTCTCCTCTTCATTATTATGCTCCTTTTTATCCTTTTTGGAAATAAGCAGATAGTAGGCCGGCATCATCAGCAGGCAGAGGATCGTGGAGGCGACCAGTCCGCCGATAATGACAAAGGCCATGGAGGACATCATGGTGTTGTCCGAAAACCAGCCCATGGGCACCATGGCCAGGATGGTGGTCAGGGTGGTCATCAGGATGGGGCGCAGGCGAATCTTGCCTGCCTTGACCAGGGCGTCCTCCAGGGGCATGTGCTCCTTTTCCTGGTTGACCGTGTCCACGAGCAGGATCCCGTTGTTGACCGCGATTCCCATGAGCATGAGAAAGCCCATCATGGAGACCATGTTGAGACTGCTCCGCATGAGAAAGAGCAGGAGGAAGGACCCGATCAGGGAGAAGGGGATGCAGGTCATGACCATGAGGGAGAAACGGGGGGATTCAAACTGCATGGCCATGACCAGGAAGACCAGGAAGATGCCGGCCAGGATGGCATTGAAGATGGCCGTCAGGTTCTCCGTCTGGGATTCCTGCGCCATGGAGCTGGACAGCTCCACGCCCTCGGGGAAGGTCAGGTCTTTGACCGCCCGGTTGACCGCCCTGGTGATCTCTCCCTTTTTGCCCTTGGCTGTCGTGGCCGAGATCGTGTTCTGGATCTTTCCGTTGTTCTTCTGGATCAGCTGCAGCTGCTGGTCATAGCGGATCTCCGCGATGTCGTGCAGAGTGATCTGGTTGCCCGCGGCCCCGGTCAGGGGCTTGTTGAGCAGCTGGTTGACGTCCTCATAGGTGCCGTCGGCATAATTGAGGATAATATCATATTCGTTGCCGTTTATTTCCATGTGGGCGGCCGTGACGCCGTTCATGGTCTGGTAGAGGTCCAGGGCGACCTGGGCGGGGGCCAGGCCCGCGGCCGCAGCCTTCTGGGGATCGACGACCACATGGCCGGCCGTCTGCCTGGTGGCGGCATCCGATTTGACATGGAGGACGCCGGGCAGCTCGTCCATGATCTCCTCGACCTGCTCACAGGCTTTGGCCAGGTCATTGACATCCTCGCCCTGGACGACGATATCGACCGTATCGGTGGAGAAGCCGGAGGACATCATGCTGCTGGAGCCCCCGGACGGAGCGATCGTGATGTCCGCTCCCGCCATGCCCGAGAGGGCCGCCGTGTACTCTTCCACCGCGTCCTCACTGGACCTCTTGCACTTGTCGACCGCATAGGCCGTGACGACCGCCTGGTTTCCGGAGATGCTCAGGCTGTAGTTCTCGAAATTGTCATCCTGACTGACCATTTCCTCGATCTTCTGCATCTCCCGGTCCATGACCTCCAGGCGGGTGCCCGACCGGAAGTCGGCCGTGACCGTGATGCTGCCGTTATAGTCGGCGGGGATCAGCTCCAGGGTCAGGGTGGAGGCCAGGAAGAAGGAGGCGATCAGGAGCAGGACACTGACCAGAAGGGTCGTCTTTTTCCAGTACATGAGCCTCCTGAGCAGCCTGTCATAGCCCGCGCGGACCCTGTCCAGAAGGCCGTTGACCGGGCTCTCCTCCTTCTCGCGGGGATGCACATAGACATAGAGCAGGGGCACGATGCAGAGGGCGCTGATCAGGGAGGCGATCATGGCCACCACGATGATCACGCCCAGCTGGGAGAACATCTGGCCGGCCAGGCCCTTGATCAGGGTCATGGGCAGGTAGACGACGCAGGTGGTGATGGTCGAAGCCGCGATACTCATCATGACCGTCTCCGCGCCCCTGACTGCCGCCTCTCTCAGGTCCAGACCCTCCTCGGTCGCCCTAAAGCAGCTCTCGATGACGACGATGGAGTTGTCGACGATCATGCCGATCGCGATGACCAGGGCGCCGGTGGTGATGATATTGAGGTCAAAGCCCAGCAGGTACATGATGACCAGGGTCGCGAAGACCGACAGGGGCATGGAGCTGCCGACGATCAGGGAGGCCTTGATATCGCCGAAGAAGAGCAGGAGGACCAGCATGGCGAAAAGGACGCCGAGGGCCAGGGTCTCGGCGACGGACTTCAGGGCGTCGACGATCTCGGCTCCCGAGTCATAGACCATGTCATAGACCACGCCGGCGTCCTGCTTTTCCAGATTCCGGATGGTTTTCCGCACATTGGAGGCCACGCGGACGGTCGACGCGCTCTGTACCTTATAGACCTGGATCGTGACATTCTCCTCTCCGTTGTAGCGGCTGATGGAGGATGGATCCTGAACGCCCATGCTGATATCCGCGACATCCTTGAGGCGGATCTGGGCTCCCGTCGCCGTGGACAGGACCGTGTTCTCCAGGGCCTGGAGAGAGACAAAATCGGCGCTGGTGCTGATGCTGATCTCCTGGGAGCCGGCCCGCACGCTGCCCGCCGGCACATTGTAGTCCGCCGCGCCGACCTGCTGGGCGATCCCGGAAATATTCATCCCGTACTGACGCATGGCGTCCTCGTTGAGCCGGACCCTCACATAGTTGGTCTTTCCGCCCGTGACATCCACCCTGGCGACATTGCCCACGCCCTCCAGGGCCGGCACGACGGTCTCGTTGATATAGGCCATCATGTCGGTCGACCCGTTGCTGGTCGCGGAAATGCTGACTGTGGGCACCTGGTTGACGTCCATCTCTATGATCGTCGGCTCCTGGGCGTCATCCGGCAGATCCAGGGCGTCCAGGGCGGCGGACAGAGAGGTGTAGGCGTCATTCATGTTCTGGCCGTAATCATAGGTCAGAAGGACCATACAGTAGTTGTCATAGGAATAGGAGGCGACGCTGTCCACGCCGCCCAGAGTCTCCGCGGCGTCCTCGATCTTGGAGGTGACCAGGTCATCGATACTGGTTGGACTGGCGCCCGGATAGACCGTGGTGACCAGGTACATAGGCAGGTCAATGTCCGGGATCAGCTCCATGCTGAAGCCGGGTATGGAAAAAATGCCGAACACGACGATTCCCAGGACCATCAGAGCCGTGGAAACCGGACGTCTCAGGACAAGTTTTGTCAGATTCATGAGGGGTCATTCCTTTCCTGCTGCAGACACATCATTATGAATTGCCTTCGGTGGTCCCGCCGGTTCCATCCATGATCTCGACAGCCGCGCCGTCCTTGAGTCCGGCGCCCCAGGTCGTGATCACTTCGTCCCCCTCGGAAAGGCCCTCCAGGATCGCGATCTGATCGTCGCTGTAGAGTCCGGCCGTGACATTTCTGCGCACGGCCTTTGTCCCCTCGGCCGCCCTTTCGGCGATGAAGACGTAGGCCTGGTCATTGTCATAGTAGACCGCGTCAAAGGGAATGAGGATCTCATCCTGCACGGAATCCGACACGAGCGACAGGCTCATGCTGGTGTTGGACAGGAGCTTGCGGTCTGTGATCGAGGTGATGTCCGCCTCGACCTTGAAGAGCCCCTTCTGGGGATCCACGGAGGTCGCGATCGAGGAGATGCTGCCCTTGAGGTCTGTCTTTCCCGGATCCAGGATGACCCCGTCCCCGATATTGAGGTGGTTCCTGACTTCCTCTGGCACATAGAAGGCGACGGTCATGATCTCCTTGTCAGAGATCGTGAAGGCGGGCTGGCCCTGGGCAAAGAGCTGGTTTTCGACGACGTTGACCGATTCAATGATCCCGCTGATGGGCGCGGTCACGGTGTAGAGGTCCTTCTGGTACTGGGCGGATTCCACGCCGGTCTGTGCCGCCTGGATCTGGGCATCGTAGACCTGGGTGCCGCCGCCCGCGTTCGCGGCAGATTTTGCGGCGCTGATATTCTTGTCCATGGCCTTGATCTGGGAATCGATCTGCTTGATGCTGCTCTCAAGCTGGGTGATGGAGGTGGAGGCCTGGGAGTAACCGGACTGGGCCGAGGCGCTCAGGGCCTTGGCCTGCTCCATCTGGTCCCTGAGGGTATTGAGGCCGGTGGCGGACAGGTATTCCACAGTGATCGGCACCTCCCCCAGTCCCTTCAAAAGGGCCGCGGCCGTCTTCTGCTTCTGGGACTCCACCTCGACGGTCTTTGAGGAGGAGCCGCCCCCCTTTCCGGAATCTCCGGACGGGGTCTTTTCCTCTCCGCCGTCCTCATAATCAGGGGAGGAGAAGACCATGACATTTCCCTGGTTCTCCTTAAAGCCGCCGGTCACCTCTGTCACGACTTTTGTCTCAGGGATCGAGGCCGCCATCAGCCCGGCTGTCGTGGCGCAGTCGGGATTGGCCGTCAGGAAGGACTGATATCGAATAAAGAGGTTGTTGGTCCCGTCATAGACCGCCTTTGCCGCCGCATAGGCCTTGTCGGCCTGTTCCTGCGCCAGCTTGAGCTGGTCCACATTCTTTTTGAGGGTGTCCAGCTGCTTCTGGGAGGACTCCTTCTGCTTTTTGAGCGTATCCCTCTGCCCCTTGAGCGAGGTGATATTGACATTGGCCTGCTTTTTGGCCGAGCTGATCTGGTCCTGGGCCGCGGCCTTTCCCGCCTTCGCGGTCTGGACTGCGTCCCGGGCGCTCTGCATCTGCAGTTCGGCCGCCTTGTCGTCAAAGTGGCAGAGAACATCTCCGGCCGAGACCACATCCCCGACCTTGACCCTCACTGAATCGACGGTCCCGGATACCATGGGCATGATATTGACGGAGTTGGAAGGGGAGACCGTGCCCACATAGGTGGACGTGAGCTCCAGGGTCCCGCGGACGGCTTTCTGCGTTTCCACCTTTGTCGCCTGCAGGGTCTTTTCCTCTTTCTTTGTATTCCCACAGCCGGAAGCGGACACCAAGGCGAGGATGGCAGTCAGGGTGACCGCCGCTATACGGGAAACTGATTTCTTCATATGTGTGACTATGACCTCCTCTTTTTTCAAGACTCGCTCGCGAGTCTTGCGCGCCGGATGCGGGTTGACATGTCTTGTTTTTCAAAGACATGTCAACATCCTCCAACAGCTTTGCAAAGCAAAGATGTTCCGCATACCGTGCGCATCCTCGCGGAGCGTTTATTCTTCATCGCGGGATTGTACCCACGATGAGGCGAGTTTCCTTTTTTTGCGCGCGTATCCAACGACTGAAGTCACGGATATTGCGCGATGAAGAATAAACATGCGATCATAAGCTGCTGCTGTTCACAGGCCTTTTACCCGGATCTATACAGCATGGTGGCGGCCGCGGCAGCTCTGCCGTCCGGCCCCGTCAGATAGTCAGAATAAAGCTCATCATATAATCCACCAGCTCCTCCGGGGTCTCACTCTCCCCGGGTTCCAGGAGCCAGCGCATGATGACGCTGTTGATGGCACCGATCCGCGTGGAGATGGAATATTTCTCCTTCACGCCGGTGCAGGTACAGGAACAGGACATGTCGTGGGCTGCCTCGGCCATTTTGTAGAGGATGATCGAGGCGTTGGAATTGGACCAGATCATGAGCCTGCGCCGGTGATCCTGTACAAAGTAGATATAGCGGAAAAGAAAGGACCGCCATGCCCTCTCGTCCTGTGAAAGCAGCACCGGAAGGGCATGCTCCTTGAACTCGCGGATAAAGTCCCCCAGGACCAGGTCCAGGATCTCACCGGTGGAGGAAAAGTTCCTGTAAAAGGAAGCTCTCGCCACTCCGGCCCGGTTGACAACATCCGTGACCGTGATCTCTGTAAAGGGCTTCTCCGCCATCAGGTCCATGAGCGCGTTCGTGATCTCCTCCGATACCAGGTGTCTGCTCTCGGCCATAATTTACTCCTCCGTTTCCCCGCCGGCTCCCCGCAGGGGGACCGGGACGGCTGATCTCAGAAAGCAGGTGATCCATGTCCCCGGGCTTTGCGGGGAATCTGCCGGCAAAAAAACCTCGAAATTCAGCGGGGTAAATACCGGGCGCGATACACTCTGTCTCATAAGTTCGCCGTATTGTATCAAAGCATTTTCAGCATGTCAAGAAAGAGGTGTTTTCTGTGCGATTTTTCACAAAAAACACCTCTTAAACAGTCTGGTTCATTCAGGACTCACTCGCGGATCCTGGGCGCGCTGCCGCGCACACGCCCTCGAAGGACGTTTACATATCCCACTCTGAACAGCTGCCTGCGCGCCGGATACATCTGTCGGTTCGCCGCGCAGCCTTTATTCTTCGGACTCCTCCGCTTCCCCGGAACCCTTATAGGGCCTGTCCTCATGGACCGTCAGGCCCGTCAGGGCCGCGATCTCCGATGCCTCGAAATGATTGGCATAATAGGCCTTCATGCGGACCTTGAGCCCATCCCGGACATAGTAATAGCCCTTCCTGAGCTTTCCCTCGGAATCGTTGAAGCCGCTCAGGTCATTGAAGTCATAGGAGATCTCGATCGTCTTTCCGTCGGGCGCCTTGAAGGCGTAGTGCCAGGCATTTCCCGACACCTTGACCCCCTCCCTGGTCAGGAGCTCGTAGAGGGTCCCGAAGCTGATCCCGGCATATCTGGGGTTTCCGATCAGGCCCTCATAGTAGATGCGGCCGTTTTCATCCGCCGTTTCCGCCGGAGCGCCGGCTGTGGCGCCCTCATCCGCCCCTTCGGGGCCGTCCCCCTCGTTCTTGTAGATCCGGACGGTGTCCGGGGCATGCACCAGGTCCTCGATCTCCTCCTGGGTGAATTCCGCCAGCCTGTCCTCAAATCGGTAGTCCAGGACGCAGGCCAGATAATTTTTCCTCATCAGGGCAAAGGCCTCATCATTCAGGCTCCCCAGATTTCCGGTCGTATCGCCTTCTCCCGTGTCGTACTGGACCGCCTCCCGCAGGGGGTGGTAGTACTGGACGGTGTATTTGACCTTGAGGTCCGGATACCCGGCATCCTCCGCGGCCTTGCGGATACTTTTCAGTTCCTCATAGAGGTCCTGCAGGCTCTGGCCGTCCGTAAAGCGGCAGATGATCTCCGCCTGGACCAGGCCGGACTGGGAGGACTGCTTGAGATAGAGGCCCCTGGTCTCCGGTATGGCATTCTGGTCCAGCAGGTGGAGGAAGACGGAGCTGTCATAATCATCCAGGAGCTGGTTTTCCACCTCCTCCAGGGCCCAGTAATAATCGTCCAGAATGTGGAAGACGACCCCGCTGTCCCGGTCCGTGACCGTCCACAGGTGGTCCAGGTAGCCTTCCTCGTCCTCCTGGATCTCCCGGTAGCCCTCGGAGACCTCCAGATTGCTGCGCCCGGTCAGCTTTCTGGCATAGGACCGGATATCGCTCCGGACATATTTTCTGACACAGCCGGCGGCCAGCAGCGCTATAAGGAGGAGGGGGAGGACCCCCGCCAGTCTCCGCAAAATATAAAACTGATCCCGATAATACTGATCCTGTTTTTTCATGGCTTTCATTAAGAATATTGGTATCTATTCGTAACAGTTCAGGCCCACCTGAAACGCGAGCGTTTTTGCGCGACAATGCGAAGCTTTGTTTTTTGCGCAAAAACTCGAGTTCAACGGTGAAAACCGCCGCGCGCAAGCGCATCGGAATGCGGTTTTCGCAAGTATCTGTTCAGGACCCTGTGGGGGTCTGAACAGATACGAATATTGGCGATGGTTGAAAAGGCAGGCGCGCGTCCTGCCGGCGCAGCGGTCTAGGTCAGATACAGCATGACAGAGACACAGAAGAGGTCTCCCTTGGTCTCAAATTCCACGACCCCGTGATAGCGGGACACGATGTTCTTGACCGACTCGGTCCCGATTCCGGCCCCGGAGTGCTTCATGGACCGGAACCGCCCCTTTTTGTCCTTCTCCGGAATGATCTCGTAGGTGTTGTCGATCGCGAAGGTGAGAACATTGTCCCTGGTCTGGCCGCGGACATGGATCTTTCTGTCTCCGGAGGTCTGACGCCTGCAGGCCTCGACGGCATTTTCCAGGAGGTTGCCGAAGAGGATGCTCAGGTCTGTCTTGGCGATCTTGATGTCCTCCGGGATCCCGATATTGACCTTATACTCGATTCCCTCCTCCTTTGCCTCGCGCGAGAAATAGAGAAGGACGCCGTTGACCGTCGTGTTGCTGCAAAAGATCAGGGATTCGTCCAGCTGATACTTTTCTCCCACATCGGCCAGGTATTTTCGCAGGCCGTCCAGGTCCCCGCTGTTCAGCAGAGTCTCCATGGTGACGATGTGGTGGCGCATGTCGTGCCGGCCCTGCCTGGCCGCGCTGATTCGCTGATTGAGATCCTCATACTGCATGACCTGCAGGGTCAGGGCATGGTTCTCCTCCCGCAGCTGCATATACTTCACATTGTCCCTGACCATCCTCAGGATCAGATAATAGATCAGAAAGGATCCCAGGTTGACGATGCCCAGGAAGAGGACATTGAAGACATTGAGGCACCAGCTCAGGGAATTGCCAGTCCCGTAAAACTCGTGCGCCCAGATCAGGTAAAAGGTCGTCGGGACCAGCCAGCTGAACTTCCAGATATAGCCCGGCTGCTGGTCCTGGGAGATGTTGTCCTTCTCCCACTTCATAAAATAGTAGACCGGGATCAGGATCAGGGGCGAGACGATGCACAGGCACAGTGAAGCCGTCCACCTGTAGCGGTCCATGACATAGTTTGGAAAGAGAAAGCCCTCCAGGCACTTAGTGGTGACAGATACCATATAGCCCACATTGATCAGGAGGAAGCAGAAAAAGAGCATTTTGCCCGGGTGACCGTTGATCGCGGCGACATAGAGGACCGCGATCGCGACCAGGCCCACGAGTTCCACGAGCGCCATGATAAAGGTCGTTCCGGAAAAGTAGGCGTTGACCAGACTGATGCACATCCAGATCAGGAGAATGCCCTCAAAGAAAAAGGCAGTGACCTCAGGCGAAAAACGCCTCTTACCCCTGAAAGGATAAAAGGCGAGTATTAAAAGCGGGACGGCTCGCAGCAGGTTGAACACCACGGCCTCCATCAAGGTGAACGGCATCATCTGATTTCCTCTTTCCGGCTCTGCCGGAATAAATGTCTGTAAAGCAGTGACAAGAGCTGTCAAGGTACGATGTTAAGATCAAAAGGTGGTCCGGCAGCCCCGTCTCGTCTCAGAGCCTTTACGCTGCTTCTGACCTCTACGCCATATTACAACAGTATACAGGGAAAACAGGCAATGCGCAAGAAGGCGGCCGGCCGCCGGACGCACGGCAAAAAAAAGAGACAGGACTCCCTGTCTCTCCTGATCTTTATGCTCTCTATAATGATGCTCTCTATACGCGCACCTGGCGGAAAAGGTAGGCCGCGTGGGCTTTGCGGATATCGGCCATCCTCCTGCGGCTGACCGGGACCTGGCAGTTCTCGGCCAGGAACACGGTGCTGTCATCGATGCGCTGGACGTATTCGAGGTTGATGATGATCCCCTTGGTGCATGTGACGAAGGAATCGTTTTTGCAGAGCAGGTCCTCCACGGCGGCCTGGCTGGCCCGCACCTTCTTTTTCCTGCCGTTCTTCAGGTAGAGGATGACTCTGTGATTGTAGTATTCGGAGTAGAGGATGTCGTGGAGCAGGCAGGTGGACTTGTCCGGCAGCTGGATGACTCTCTGCATCTCATAGTCCGCCATGTTGATGATGTCCAGGGCCTTGACGATATCCTTGTGCTCAAAGGGCTTGAGCAGGTAGTAGTCGGCCCGCAGGGAATAGCTCTCCGCGGCGAAATCGTTGCTGGTCGTCACGAAGACCACGCGGACATGCTGGTCAGTCCTGCGCACCTCGGCCGCCGCCTCGATCCCGTTGATTCCCTCCATGTATATGTCAAAAAAGAGGAGGTCATATCTGCCTGTCTCAAAGGCCTCCAGAAAGCTGCCGCCGCTCTCAAACAGGTCGATGGCATCGACCTTGTAGCCCTTTTCCCGCAGGACTGTGTCGAGCTCCCTCAGCAGGATTTCCCTGTCCTCCGGCCTGTCATCAACGATGGCTGCCCGCATATTTTCACCTCATTAGCTGCTCTTGCGGAAAGTCGACTTTTCGTCAGGAGAGACGCTGCTGATGTCATACTGGATGCTGATGCGCTGGCGCCCGACGATAAAGCTGTTGTTAATGCGCTGTTCAATGATCGAACAGTCCTCCCTCGTCGTGTTGACGAGAAGGATCAGACACTGTCCCTTGCCGAAGGAGCAGATGGTATCGCCGCGGCGGACACTGCTGCAGGCGCTCTCGACCAGTCTCTCGGAGAGGCGGTCCAGAACGGAGCCCTCCTTCATGGGATTTCCCTTGCCGTCCAGGACTGTGCAGAGCATCAGGTAGGAGGAGGTTCCGGTCCTGTCCATGAGTCTCCTGTTGGAGCGGTAGATCCCCTGGAAAACGGGATAGCTGCACAGGTAGCCGCCGCCCTTCTCGCCGTCGGAGCCCTCGAGGTCGATCTGGATGTCCTCGAGCACTGTGTGCTGATGGCTGATGCCCTTGCCCAGGTGCTCAAACCACTCGACGATCTTGCCGGAGGGATGGATTCCCAGCTCATCCAGGTAGTAGTTGACCGTGCACTCGTAGAGGCGGATGGCCTCATCGTACTTGCGCATTCTCACCAGGGCCTCCATGGTCAGGGACTCCCAGTCGGACAGGGGAGCGATCACGGACGCGTACTGGCCCAGCTCCTTCATCCGGTTGAAATCCTGCGTGTCGCGGAGGATCCTGCTGGCATTCTCGACGCATTCCGAGAACAGCTCCTCGTAGCGCATGGATTCGCGCACCGCCCAGACATTATTGGTCTGCATGGGAAGGAACTCTCCGCCGTACTGGTAGCTCGCCTTCAGATAGCAGTCCAGGCTCCTGGCCGGGTCGGTCTCCTCTTTGGCCATATTGTAGAGCTTCTCGAATTCGCGGGCGTCCTCCTCCACCTCGATCTCGTTGTTCCAGTAAAAGACGTCCTTGTCTGACAGTATATAGTTTACCTTGGGAAGGCCCGCCTTCTCAAGATATTTTTTCGCATTATAAATAACGCTCCGCAGTGAGTGATGGGCGTTGTCCACCTCTCTGTCCCC
>DGUF01000163.1:0-3512 GCA_002394525.1 Lachnospiraceae bacterium UBA4317
ACTAAGGCCGCTAAAAACCAGCGGCCAAGTACCGGCCGCTCGCCAAGGCCCGTCGGCTGTTTGTGCAACTTGACGAGTCTCAGAGCCTTTTTGATACTTTTGACCCTTACATCATTTTATGGATTCCGGAGCCTCCCGGAGGCTCAGATATTTGCATGGGAAAAACTTGTTTTCATCAGAAAAGATTTCGTGAAAAGTGTTTGCATATTTTTCCAACAGGGGTATTATAAAACTGTTTTAATAAAGACTATGGAAATGTACAATAAAGCCTGAATGTTTATGGACAGGAGGTTATTTTTACAATCATGAGACGATATAAACTGTCAGCGGTTTTATTATGTATGATCCTCTTGACTGCCCTGTTTTCAGAGCAGGCCGCCGCCTCTCAGGCGCAGACTGAGGCCGCTCAGGCAGAGGCTGCCCAGGAGGCGGGAAATCAGGGAGCCGGGCCCGCGGAGGGCCAGGCTGTATGCAGGATCACCCTGCCCCGCGGCCAGGAGGGCTTTGCCGTCCGTCCAGCGGGATCAACGGAGGTTCCCCCCGGAGGAGCCTTTACTTTTTATGTCACGATCGGGAAGGGCTACCGCAAGGGACCTGATTTCGCTGTCCGGGCCGGGGATGTCCTACTGAAGCCTGTTCCGCCTGAAAAGGAAAAAGGCAAAGACGGCGCAGCAGAGGCTGAGGCCGGAACAGAGGGACAAGCCCCGCAGCAGCAGGACAAAACAGATGGTCCCGCGGCGGAAGCAGGGACCGCCCGTACGCCCGGAATGGAAGAGGGCGCGGAAAAATATGTGATCAGCGGGATCAGCGGAGACCTGACCGTGACGGTCACGGGCGTGGAGAGCCTGACGGCCCCGGCTGTGCCCGATGGAGGGCAGGAGCCTGCCCAGGACCAGCCTGCTGAGGAAGCTGCTATGGAGCCCGCCCAGGACCAGCCCGCAGAGGAAGTCCCCGCGGAGCCCGCCCAGGACCAGCCTGCTGAGGAAGTCCCCGCGGAGCCTGTCCAGGACCAGCCCCTTGAGGAAGTCCCCGCGGAGCCCGTCCAGGACCAACCCGCTGAGGAAGTTCCCGCGGAGCCCGTCCAGGACCAGCCCATGACGGCAGACGGCCAGGAGGCCTATGCCGGTGAGCCTGTCCAGGCCCCTGCGGAGCCCGCTCAGGATGTTCCCGCGGACCCTGCTCAGGACCAGCAGCCCTATGATCCCGGCCAGGAACTCCCCGCCGAGGCCTATGCGGGACAGGAATATCCCGGACCGGAATACATGGACCAGTTTCCCGCGGAGGAGGTGACCGACGGGATCCCCGCCGCCTATGAGGGCGCCGCAGCAGAGGAAGGTTCGGAGACCGGATCGCAGCAAGGCCTCTCCCAGGGACAGCAGGAAAATAATCAGGAAGCCAGTCAGGCCGCCCGGGAGAGCGGCGAAAACGCGGCCGCCGCTCAGGAAGGCAGTGGGTCCGTGTCCGTATCGGAGCCGGCTGCCGGCGAGCAGAGCTCGGAGGCCGGTCAGAAGGCCGGGACGGAAACGGGGGCCTCGGATTCCGGAGCTCAGGCCGCCGCGGGCGATCAGGCTGAGGACGGATACCCCATCTGGGTCGGCGGCGTCCAGGCAACGGCCAAAAACCAGGCCGATATCCTGGGGGACAAGACCCTGTCCTTTGATCCCGCCAGGCATATCCTGACCCTCAAAAAGGCCGCCATCAAAAAGACCGGCAGCCAGCCCGCCGCCATCTACTACACCGGCAGCATGGCGCTCACGGTCCGCTTTACGGGCAACTCCAGCATCAGCGCGGACGGCCAGGCCTGCGGGATCCTGTCGGAAGCCGCCTCCGTGACCCTGGAGGGACCGGGTACTCTCACTCTCAGCAGCAAGGCTGCCGCGGACTCCGCCTGTGTCCATGTCAAAAAGGGCGACCTCACGATCGCCGGCGGCACGGTCACCGCAAAGAACCAGGGGGCAGGCGCCGGCTTCAGGGCCGCCAATATCATCATCAAAAATGAGATCGACAAGGTGGAGGCATCCTCTTCAAAGACAGCCTTTTACGCCGCCACCAAACTCTCCATCCAGGACGAGCTGGGGATCACGACGCCGGCAAAGGGCAGGATCTCCGATAATCAGAAAACGATCGTCAATGCCAACAAGAAGACCGCCGCGGCGGCTGTGATCGAGCCCCTCCCGGTCTACCGTGTGACCTTCTCCGCCAACGGCGGGAGCGGGTCCATGGAGGCGGAATCTGTTGTAAGCGGCAAAAAGCTCAAGCTCCCGGCCTGCGGCTTTGAGAGCCCCCGATGCAAGAAATTCAGCGCCTGGAGGATCAATGGCAAAAACTATAAGGAGGGTGCCTCCATCACCGTGACGGCCCCCCTCAAGGCCGAGGCCCAGTGGGTCGACGCCCACACCCTGCAGAAGATCCCCCGCAAGGCTCCGGCCTGTGAGACAGACGGCAATATCGAGTACTACAAGTGCAGCATCTGCGAAAAATACTTTTCCGACAGCGAGGCCAAAAAGCAGATCCAGGCCAAGGACACGGTCCTCAAAGCCATCGGGCACAAGTGGGGGGCCCCTGTCTATCAGTGGACCTCCGACTACAGCAAGGCCAGGGCCAGACGGGTCTGCCAGAATGACTCGTCCCACGTCCACCAGGAGATCGTCTCCTCCAACCGGACCGGCACAGGCCCCACCTGTGAAAAAGAGGGACATTACACCTATACCGCCATTTTCTCGGACACGGTCTTTAAAGACCAGACCAAGAAGGTGACCCTCAAGGCCCTGGGCCATATCTGGGAGAAATACGAATTCATCTGGGACCAGAACAAGGACGGCAGCTACGAGGCCTCCATCCGCTTTACCTGCAAGCGGGACAGCAGCCACAAAAAGACCGAGGACGCGGAGGTCAAGACCTCTGTGACCATCCCCGGCAAGAACACGGACGGAAAGATCAGCTGTACGGCAGTCGCGACCTTCAACAACAAGAGCTTCAAGGATATCAAGGAAACCGCCATCTCGCCTGCAGGGACCAGCCACTATAAGTACACAGAGGCGAAGGATTCCTGGACCAGGGACAGCGGAAAGGAAATGAAGTTCACCATCAAGCGCGACTCCTATGACCTGCTCACCTACAATGCCTTCAATGCCGTGGCTGTGGACGGCAAGGCCGTCAACAAGTCCTATTACGGCACGGAAAAGGGAAGCCTCAAGCTTACCCTGAGCCCTGAATTCCTCAACTCCCTGGCGCCGGGCAATCACACCCTCCTGGTGGATTTCAAGGACGGAAGCGCCCAGAGGGACTTCACCGTCAGGGAAGCCTCCGCCTCCTCGGGAGAGGTCTCCAGGACCAGCCCTCCCACCGGAGATGACAGCTCCGCCGCCCTCTGGCTCCTGACAGCCGCCGGCTGCGCCGCCGCGGTCCTGGTCCTGATCCTGGTCTTCAGGCGCAGGGACCTGCACTGAGGATCCGGAAATCGTTACAGCCCCACCTGAAACGCGAAGCGTTTTGCGCACGCTCTTTGCGCA
>DGUF01000163.1:3566-5474 GCA_002394525.1 Lachnospiraceae bacterium UBA4317
TTTGCGCAAAACCCGAGTTTAACGGCGCGCGGCGCACGCAAAGCGTATTGGAATCGCCGCGCGCAAGGATACTGTACACGCCCTTCGAGGGGGCGTGTACAGTATCCTGAAATCCCGGGTATAGATTGGTAAAATGAATCTTTTTCTTTTCAATGTAAGGCTCATCTGTTAGAATATTAAGTTGTGCGGCCGGTCTGCCAGAGTATACCGGCCCTGTACACCTTCCTTTTTCAGCCGGCAGATCCGGTTTCATGAAAAAGAGCAGGAGAACTGGATGGGAAGCGCCGCAGTTTCTCCGGTCGACCATAAGAGAATACATATACAGACAGGGCGCTTCGGCATGGAGGATCTATGAGTAATAATGAACGCAGAGTCGGTACCGTTTCCAGGGGAATCCGCTGCCCCATCATCCGCCAGGGAGATGACCTGGGCGCGATCGTGACGGACAGTGTTCTCGAGGCCGCTGAAGCGGAGGGGTTTGCCCTCCGTGACAGAGATGTCATTGCGGTGACGGAGTCGATCGTCGCCCGTTCACAGGGAAATTACTGCAGCGTTGAGGATATTGCGGCAGATGTGAAACAGAAGCTGGGCGGGGAGACCGTCGGTGTCATTTTCCCCATCCTGTCCCGCAATCGCTTCGCGATCTGCCTCAAGGGAATCGCCATGGGGGCGAAAAAGATCGTGCTGATGCTCAGCTATCCCTCGGATGAGGTCGGCAATGAGCTGGTCAGCCTGGACAAGATCGATGCCGCCGGCATCAATCCCTACAGCGATGTCCTGACTCTGGAAAAATACAGAGAACTTTTCGGTGTCAACAGGCATGAATTCACCGGCGTCGACTATGTTGAATACTACGGTGACCTGATCCGGTCCTGCGGAGCGGAGGCCGAGATCATTTTCGCCAACCAGCCTGCGGCCATCCTGCCCTATGCGGACCACATCCTCAACTGTGATATCCACACCAGGAAAAGGACCAAGAGGATCCTGCTGGCAGCAGGTGCCAAGGTCGTCTGCAGCCTGGATGAGATCATGAACGCTCCCGTAAACGGCAGCGGCTGCAACGAAATGTACGGACTTCTGGGCTCCAACAAGTCCACAGAGGACAAGATCAAGCTTTTCCCCCGCGACAGCAGGGACCTGGTGCTCAATATCCAGAAGAGGATCCTGGACAGGACCGGAAAGCATGTCGAGGTCATGGTCTACGGCGACGGAGCCTTCAAGGATCCCCAGGGCAAGATCTGGGAGCTGGCCGACCCGGTCGTATCACCCTTCTTTACGGATGGCCTGATCGGCACCCCCAACGAGCTCAAGCTCAAATATCTGGCGGACAATGACTATAAGGACCTGTCCGGAGAAGCACTCAAAAATGCCATCTCCGACAGCATCCGCAAAAAGGACGCCGACCTCAAGGGCAATATGGCCTCCCAGGGAACGACTCCCCGTCAGCTCACCGACCTGATCGGCTCTCTCTGCGACCTGACCAGCGGTTCCGGCGACAAGGGCACACCCGTCGTCCTGGTCCAGGGCTATTTTGACAACTATACCAATGACTGATACATACGGATATTCCGGATAAAAAACACCGGACAGGAGATGGAAAGCCATCGCCTGTCCGGTGTTTTTTATCTCATGATCTTAAAGCAAACAGCGGTCTCAGAGGAAGAACCCGCCCACGAGGCGGACGACCAGGGCCCCGGCCCAGGCCACGGCGCACTGCCAGATGACGAGGGCGACTGCCCACCTGGTGCCGAGCTCCCGGCGGACGGCGGCGATCGTCGCGACGCAGGGGGCATACAGGAGGGAGAAGACCAGGAGGCCCGCCGCGGTCAGGGTGCTCATGACAGCAGTCACGCCGCCATTTCCCGTATACAGGATCTCCAGGGTGGAGACCACGCTCTCCTTGGCCAT
>DGUF01000128.1 GCA_002394525.1 Lachnospiraceae bacterium UBA4317
AGATCATCACCTTCGGCACCATGGCGGCCCGGGGCGTCATCCGGGATGTCGGCCGGGTCATGGACCTGCCCTACGGCTTTGTCGATTCCATTTCCAAGATGGTCCCCCAGGAGCTGGGGATCACCCTGGAGAAGGCCCTGAAGCAGAGCCCGGACCTGCGCGCCTCCTATGAAAAGGACGACCGGGTCCACAAGCTGATCGACATGAGCCTGCGCCTGGAGGGCCTGCCCCGGCACGCCTCCGTCCACGCCGCCGGCGTCGTCATCTGTTCGGAGCCCGCGGAGGACCTGGTCCCCCTGGCCAGGGCCCAGGACGGATCAACCACCACCCAGTTCCCCATGACCACGATCGAGGAGCTGGGCCTGCTCAAGATGGACTTCCTGGGCCTGCGCACCCTCACGGTCATCCAGAATGCGGTCGATATGGCCAATCACTCGATCGCTCTCGCCGGAGGAGCCTACCCGCCCTCCGAGCCCGCCGTCAGCGCCGTGCGCCCCTCGGAAAATCCCCTGGGCCCCGTGGTCTCCATGGATGCCCTGGATTACGCCGACCCCAATATCTACCGCTATATTTCCTCCGGCAGGACGGACGGGATCTTCCAGCTGGAATCCGGCGGCATGCAGGGCTTCATGAAGGAACTGAGACCGGAGAATTTCGAGGATATCATAGCCGGCATCTCCCTCTACCGGCCGGGCCCCATGGACTTCATCCCCCAGTACATCCGGGGCAAGAACAACCGGGACGCGGTCAGCTATGCCTGCCCGGAGCTCCAGCCCATCCTGGAGCCCACCTACGGCTGTATCGTCTACCAGGAGCAGGTCATGCAGATCGTCCGCGACCTGGGCGGCTACACCCTGGGCCGGAGCGACCTGGTCCGCCGCGCCATGAGTAAAAAGAAGCAGAAGGTCATGGAGCAGGAGCGCCGCAATTTTGTCTACGGCAATCCGGAGGAGGGAGTCCCCGGCTGTGTGGCCCGCGGGATCGACGAAAAGGTCGCCTCCGGGATCTACGACACCATGATGGACTTCGCCAAGTATGCCTTCAACAAGTCCCACGCCGCCTGCTACGCCGTCGTGGCCTACCAGACCGCCTGGCTCAAGTACTACTATCCCATGGAATTCATGGCGGCCCTCATGACCTCGGTCATCGACCACCCGACCAAGGTCGCCTCCTACATCCTGGCCTGCCGGTCCATGAAGATCCGGATCCTGCCGCCCGACATCAACGAGGGCGAGGCAGGTTTCTCCGTCTCTCCCGACGGCATCCGCTATGCCCTGACCGCCATCAAGGGAGTCGGCCGGCCCGTGATCGACGCCGTCGTGAACGAACGCCGCCTGCGGGGGCCCTACCGGGACCTTCGCGACTTTCTGACCCGCATGGCCTCCCAGGAAAAGGACGTCAACCGCCGGACCGTGGAAAACTTTATCAAGGCCGGCGCCCTGGACTGCCTGGGCGGGACCAGAAAACAGCTCATGAGCGTCTACGTCCGCATCCTGGACGACCTCCAGAGCTCCAAAAAGAACGACATGGCGGGCCAGATGTCCCTCTTTGACATCGCGGACGAGGAGGACAAAAAGGACTACGAGATCCGCATGCCCGACGTCGGCGAATTCCCCGATGAGCTCAGACTCTCTTTTGAAAAGGAAGTCCTGGGCATTTACGTCAGCGGCCACCCCCTCCAGGCCTACGAGGGGCTCTGGCGCAGCCGCGTCACCGCCACGGCCGCCGACTTCGTCCTGGACGAAGACGCCGGGGGGCCGGATGCCCCCGCTTCGCCGGGGCAGACCGTCAGCCCCGCCTCCCCGGGAGGAGACGGAACGGGAAGGGGCGGCTACGGCGGACAGACCGGAGCCGGCAGACCCGACGGCCGCCTGACCGACCGCCAGAAGGCCGTGATCGGCGGCATCATCACCGAAAAAAAGATCAAATATACCAAAAATGACCAGGTCATGGCCTTCCTCACGATCGAGGACATGACCGGGTCCGTCGAGGTCATCGTCTTTCCCCGCACCTACGAGGAGAGCTCCGAGATCCTCAACGAGGACGCCAGAGTCTTTCTCCAGGGCCGCGTCTCCCTCGAGGAGGAAAAGGACGGCAAGCTCATCGCCGAGAAGATCATCTCCTTTGACGATGTCCCCCGCCGGCTCTGGGTCCGCTTTCCCTCCTTCGAGGCCTGGAAGAGCGCCGAACAGAAGGTGCTGGGCGTCGTCGCGGCCCACGGAGGCCGCGACCAGGTCGTCATCTACATTGAGGACCGCAAGGCCAGGAAGACCCTGCCCCCGGGCCAGGGCATCCGGGCCGACCGGGCCGCCATGGACCTGCTGGCGCAGATCTGCGGACAGAAAAACGTCGTTCTCCAGTGAGCCAAAAAACCCCCGTCAGAAGGCTTTCGCCTTCTGACGGGGGTTTTTGGTTCAGTTTTTCCGGCTATGCGCTCGTCGGAGCGGCATCCCTCAGCTGCTGCCGGCGGGAGCCGTCAGACCAGCGGATCAATGAGTCAGAATGAAACGTCCGAATTGACTGATCAGTGCTTATGATAATGGACGTGGAGCAGCTCATGCACTCTGCCCTTGAGGAGTCCGCCGTAGAGCTGGTCCATGAGCGGGTTGTCCTGAGAGCGCTTGATGGTGCTGACGCGGTCGGACCTGTAGAGGCCTTCGCCGCGCTTCTCCCTGTGGCGGCGGGAGATGTAGGGCTGGCCGGCGCCGCTGATGCAGCCGCCGGGGCAGGCCATGACTTCGACCAGGTCGTAGTCGGCCTCGCCGGCTTTGATCTGTTCCATCAGACGGTCGGCGTTGGCCAGGCCGCTGACAACGGCGATCTTGAGGTCGCGGTCGCCGAAGGGGATGATGGCCTCTTTGACCTCCTCCATGCCGCGGACGCCGGTGTAGGCGATCTGGCGGAGGGTGGTGCGGGAGTTGTCGTTGGACACCTTGCGGAGGACAGCCTCTGTGACACCGCCGGTGACACCGAAGATGATGGCCGCGCCGGACATGGTGCCGAAGGGCAGGTCGACGGACTCGGGCTCGAGCTCGTCAAAGACGATGCCGGACTCGTGGATCATGCGGATCAGCTCCTGGGTCGTGATGACGTCGTCGGTAGCGGGTCCGTAGATGGTCTTGAACTCGTCGCGCTTGCACTCGAACTTCTTGGCGGTGCAGGGCATGAGGGCGACGTGATAGTGTTTTTTCTTGCCTGCGGGGAGGTTCTCGCGGAAGTGTGCCTTGATGACCGCGGAGAACATGCTCATGGGAGAGCGGCAGGTGGAAACGTGGTCGAGCAGGTCGGGGTGCTTCTTCTCCACGAACTGGACCCATGCGGGGCAGCAGGAGGTGAAGAGGGGAAGGGTGCCGCCGTTCTGCAGGCGGTCGACGAACTCGTTGGCCTCTTCGATGACGGTCAGGTCGGCGCCGGTGGAGGTGTCATAGACCTGGTCAAAGCCCATGCGGTGCAGGGCGGAGACGATGCGGCTCATGGAGTTTTCGCCGGTGTCGAGGCCCATCTCCTTGCCGATGCCCACGCGGACGGCGGGAGCGATCTCGCAGGTGACGAAGACGTTCGGATCATCCAGCATATCCCAGACCCTGGCTGTGTCGTCGCGGATGGTCAGGGCGCCGGTCGGACATGCCGCCGCGCACTGGCCGCAGCCGACGCAGAGGGATTCGGACAGGGGCTGGTTGAAGGCTGTGCTGATCGTGGCGTTGGATCCGCGGAAGGCGAAGTCGATCGCGCCGACGTGCTGGATCTCATTGCACTCGCGGACGCAGTCGCCGCAGAGGATGCACTTGCCGGGATCGCGGATGATGCTGGGAGAGGACTCATCCTTCTCAACATCCTGTTTGGTATTGGGGAAGCGGACATCGCCGATACCGAACTGCTTGGCCAGATCCTGGAGCTTGCAGTTGCCGCTGTTGCTGCAGGACGTGCAGTCGCGGCAGTGCTCGGCGAGCAGGAGCTCAAGGATGTTTTTGCGGTAGCGGCGGATGCGGCCTGTATTGGTCTTGATCCGCATGCCCTTCTTGGGCAGGGTGGAACATGCCGCCATCAGTCTGCCGCGCTCATCCTCGACCATGCACATGCGGCAGGCGCCGTAGATCGACAGGTCCGAGTGGTAGCAGAAGACGGGCAGGATGATGCCGGCCTTGCTGATGACTTCGAGGAGGTTGCGCTCATTCTCGATTTCCACCACGACGCCGTCGACGATCATGATATTGTCAGATTTCATAGGTTACGCCTCCTCTCTGATCGCTTTGAAGTTGCAGTTTGCGATACAGGCGCCGCACTTGATGCACTTGTCCTGATCGATGACGTGAGGTTCCTTGACCTTGCCGCTGATCGCGCCCACAGGGCAGTTGCGCGCACACTTGGTGCAGCCCTTGCAGAGCTCGGGATCGATGTGGAAGCGGCGGAGCTTGGAACATACGCCCGCGGGACAGCGCTTGTCATAAATGTGGGCCTCGTACTCCTCGCGGAAGTTCTTGAGCGTGGAGATGACGGGGTTGGGAGCGGACTTGCCCAGACCGCAGAGGGCGGTGTTGGAGATGGTGTCGGCCAGCTCCTCGAGCAGCTCGATATCGCCGTCGCGGCCCTTGCCGTCGACGATGCGCTCCAGGATCTCCAGCATGCGCTTGGTGCCTTCGCGGCAGGGGACGCACTTACCGCAGGATTCGTTCTGGGTGAAGCTCATGAAGAAGCGGGCGACCTCGACCATGCAGGTGTGCTCGTCCATGACGACCAGACCGCCGGAGCCGATCATGGCGCCGACCTTCTTGAGGGAGTCGAAGTCGAGAGGAAGATCCAGGTCCTTTTCGGTCAGACATCCGCCAGAGGGACCGCCGATCTGGACGGCCTTGAACTTGGTGCCGCCGCGCATGCCGCCGCCGATGTCAAAGATGACCTCGCGCAGGGTCGTGCCCATGGGGACTTCGATCAGGCCGGTGTTCTTGATGGTGCCGGTCAGGGCGAAGGCCTTGGTGCCGGGGCTGTTCTGAGGGCCGATGCTGCGGTACCACTGGGCGCCGCGGTTGATGATCATGGGGACGTTCGCGTAGGTCTCGACGTTGTTGAGGTTGGTGGGCTTGTCAAACAGGCCGTGCTCGACGGTTCTGGGCGGCTTGACGCGGGGCATGCCGCGCTTGCCCTCGATCGAGGCGGTCAGAGCGGAACCTTCGCCGCAGACAAAGGCGCCGGCGCCGCGGTTGATATAAATATGGAATTTCTTGCCGGAACCCAGGATGTTGTCGCCAAGGATGCCGTACTCTTCGCACTTGCGGATGGCTTCACGCAGACGGTCGACTGCCAGCGGATACTCCGCGCGGACATAGATATAGCCGATCTCGGAATTGATGGCGATACCGGCGATGATCATGCCCTCGAGCAGGCGGAAGGGGTCGCCTTCCATGACGGACCGGTCCATGAACGCGCCCGGGTCGCCTTCGTCGCCGTTGCAGACGATGTAGTGAGGATACTCCTTCTGGCGGGCGCAGGATGCCCACTTGTCGCCGGCAGGGAAGCCGCCGCCCCCGCGTCCGCGGAGATTGGATTCCTTGATCTCGTTGATGATGTCCTCGGGGGTCATCTCAAAGAGAGCCTTCTCCAGGGCCGTGAAGCCGTCGATGGAAATGTAGCCCTTGATGGAATCGGCGTTGACGCGGCCGGTATTTTCCAGAACCAGACGGGTCTGCTTGCTGTAGAAGGGGATGTCCTCCTGGCGGGCATAGACCTCGCCGTCCTGCTTGTAGGCCAGGCGCTCGATCAGCTCACCGCCGATGATGGTCTTGTCCACGATCTCTTCGCAGTCCTCGAGCTTGACCTTGGTGTAGAGCCAGCCCTGGGGCATGAGGCGGATCAGGGGACCCATCTCGCAGAAGCCGTGACATCCGCTCTTTTTGAGGCCGACTCTCTCCTCGTGGTGGTCTTCCTCCATGAGGTCGACGTCTACGGGAAGACCGCGCTCCTCCATCAGCTCCTTGAGCCGGTCATAGATCTGCAGGGATCCGCCGGCGACACATCCGGTTCCGCCGCAGACAAAGATGCGGCGATTTTCCAGTGAGAGGGCCTTCTTGCAGACACTTCGCAGCGCGATCAGGTCACCTCTTTTTCTCAGTTTTGTCATGATAAACCTCCTCGTGTGGTCGCGCCGGGTCAGGCGGATTCTTCGCTGCCGATACTGTCACGGATCTCCTTGAGCAGCTCCATAGCCCTGGCGGGAGTCATGGCGGGGTGCACCTCTCCGTTGATGGTCATGGCAGGCGCGAGGCCGCAGGCACCCAGACAGGAGACAGTCTCGACGGTGAACAGCAGGTCATCCGTCGTCTTTTTGTCTGCGGACAGACCCAGATCACCGCGCAGGGTATCCAGGATGGCCTGGGAGCCGCGGACATGACAGGCTGTGCCGTCGCAGCAGCGGATCACGTATTTCCCCTTGGGTTCCAGAGAGAAGTTTTCATAGAATGTCGCCACACCGTAGAGTCGGGCTTCTCCTATGCCGAGTTCCCTGGCCACATAGGGGAAGATCTCGCGGGGGAGATAGTGGTAGTGTTCCTGGATCTCCTGCAGGACGGCGATGGTGGATACTTCGCTCCTGGGATGTTTAGCAAGGATCTGATCCACAATCGTAAAATCAAATTGTTTTTCCATGGCACCTCCTTCATTAGGTTCTGTCCCTGTCTGTTTTGAAATCCTGAAAATATCCGGGGCAGGAACAGGCCCCCGGATAGTCTCTGACGCAGAATTATAGTATAAAACTACCGCTGGATAACTACTTGATATTATTATAACAATACATGGAGCGTTTG
>DGUF01000145.1 GCA_002394525.1 Lachnospiraceae bacterium UBA4317
GTATAATTCTTGGCCATGTACTGGCCCAGGATACCGATCCCCAGCAGCTGGATGCCGGACAGCATCAGGATCAGGCAGGCCAGGGTCGGGAAGCCGGCGACCGGATCGCCCCAGAGGATGGTCTTGACCACAATGACGATCAGGTAGAGGATCGAGAGGCAGAAGATGAAGAAACCGACCACCGAGGACATGATCAGGGGCTTATTGGAAAAGGCCACGATCCCGTCGAAGGCATAGGTCAGGAGCTTCCAGAAGTTCCACTTGGAGGTCCCGCTGGCGCGCTCCTCCACCTCGTAGGGCATATAGTAGGTCTCAAAGCCCACCCAGGCGAAGATCCCCTTGGAAAAACGGCATTTTTCCGGCATGGACAGGATGGCGTCCACCACCGGCCGGCGCAGAAGCCGGAAGTCACTGGCCGCCTGCATGATCTTCACATCCGTCAGGCTGTCCATGACCTTGTAGAAGGTCTTTTTGATAAATGAAATGAGGAAATTCTCCCTGCGCTCCTCCTGGTAGGCCGCGACCGCGTCATATTCCGGATGATCCTTCAGAATCTGCATCATCTCCACGATATAGGACGGGTTCTGCTGCAGGTCCGCGTCGATGATGGACGTAAAGTCCCCCGTCGCGTGCTCCAGCCCGGCTAAAAGCGCTGCCTCCTTGCCGAAATTCCGCGAAAAGCTCACCACCCGGACCCGGTACTGCGCCCGCGCGCACAGGGCGCGGAGCTTTTCCACCGTCCCGTCCCTGCTCCCGTCGTTGACGAAGATCAGTTCCGTCTCGGGCATCAGGTCTCCCAGTGCCTTCACGGTCTCATCGTAAAAAAGATCAATGTTTCCCTCTTCGTTAAAGCAGGGCACGATTACGGATAAAAGCATTTTACACCTTACTTCCTGTCCCGGAAGACAATGAAACGGCTGATGAAGTAGTTGCCGATCACGACCAGGACCTGGGTCGCCAGCTTCGCGATCATCTCATCCTGGTGCATGACATTGTAGATGAGGAAGACGCCGCCCACCTCGATCGCCATGGTCGCCAGCCTCGCGCCCACAAAGCGGACGCACTCCGCCGCCAGCTCTCCGAAGCTGCTGCAGTGCGAGCGAAAGACGATCAGCTTGTTGGTGATATAGGCAAAAATAATTGCCACGATGATCGAAATGATATTGCTGACATTGACGTTGAGATGGATCACCCGGCACAAAAACGCGTAGACGACCAGGTTGACCAGGGTCGTACAGCCGCCGATGATCAGGTAGCGCATACCCTCGGTATTCAAAAGACTCAGTATTTTTTTCATATATTCCTCTTCATGACGTGCAGCCCGCCGGAGCGGCATGTCACGCTTCGCATGTGTATGAGGACACTATCGTGGAACAGCTCTCTTCCGGATTACAGAAGTTCCGGCTTATGCAGCCTTCCTGCGGCGCCTCCTGGCGCTGATCCACCTGCACACTATATCGATCAGCAGCACGATCAGGGCTGCGGCGGAGATCACCATGCCCTCCCGGACGAAGGGGATCGTATAATTTAATTCGATCCTGTTCTCTCCATCGACCAGCGGGATCGTGATCATGGTCCCGGCAACCATATCCGCCTGCACAGTCTCACCGTTCCTGGTAACCTGCCAGCCCCTGGACCAGGGCACCAGCAGGCAGACGCTCTGCCCCCGCCGGCCGCTGACGCGGCATGCGACATGGCCGTTCTCCATGGTCAGGTCTGTGACCTCGGTGCTGCGGATCCGGTCCGATACTTCCCGCAGGGCATCCAGGTCCAGGCCGAAGAACTGATAGTCCTTGAAGGTCAGGCCCTTCTGTGTCTGGAACACGACCGTCCGCACATCCGCGAATCCGCTTCCCTCCACAAGGCCCTGTGCCTGCGTGTCAAAAGCCTGTGCCGCCTGCAGCAGGTCCTCCTTGCGCAGCTCCATCTCACTCTTCACAGGTTCCGCTGCCGCTGTCTGTGTGCCGGCTGCAGCTTTCCCATCTCCTGCTGCCGGCCCGGTTTCACCCGCAGCGTTCGCTGCCTCCGTTCTGGCAGCTGCCGCTTTTGCAGCTTCCTTTTCTCTCTTCTGAATTTCCTGGAGGCTGTTCCCGGACTCCGATTTCGCCTGCTCCCCGCGGCTCCGGATCAGGAAGGAGGCCGGCGAAGTCCAGCAGGCATAGCCGAAGGGCTCCGTCCCGTTGATCGACATGAGTCCGTCAAATTTCTCCGGCCACAGGAGGTTCCCGTAGGCCAGCCAGTTCCCCTCCGGCACGAAGACCCGGAAGAAGGACTTATTGCCCTCGTTGTCCCGTGTCCAGGTCAGCGGCTTGAAGACTTCGGTCTCCCGCCCGCTCAGGGTCGAATACAGTTCGTTCTGGTAGACATAGGCGTTGTCATACCGCATGGTCGGCAGGTGTTCTCCGTCATAGACAAAGGCCATGGGCAGGGCAAAGGGGTTGCGGTAAACAGTCCGCCCGTTGAAGGGCTCGACCCCTTCGACAGGCTCCAGTCCCGCGACCGGCGTGCTCTCCAGCAGATATTTGACCCCCAGGAAGGAGTCCGCCGCCAGCATGGGGTCCCGGACGATCAGGATGCAGCCCGCCTCATCCCGGTAGCCCAGCTTCCACATCAGGTCCAGCTGGGCCCTCTCCGGGCTCGACGTATAGGCCGTATTGGACCAGTAGTTCTGGGCCAGGGAATCATTGAAATAGGACGTCATATCGTCGTCGTCATAATGCCACCTGGTCCGGTCCTGGGCGATCCGGTAATAACCGCCGTCCACAGCCCGCAGCTGGGCCAGCTGCTTCTGGATCCCCGCCGAATATTCCATATAGAAGGGCTGGGTATCATCCGTATGCAGCTTCCAGATCAGATACGCGTTCGTCGTCAGCTCCGCACCGGTGACCGCGATCAGCAGAAGGCCCGCGATCAGCCTCACGGCGCGTCCCGCCCCGCCCTTTTTCACACTGACCAGGATCAGGACCAGAACGGACGCCGCCACCGCCGCAGCCGCCGTGGCGAACACAGCCTTGTGCATGAATACGATCTGCATCCCCTGTGCGCGCAGGTCAGCCAGGTGGATCCCGTTGAGCTTGCAGACAGCCAGCGCATACAGGAGCGCCATGACCGGAAGTGCAAGCCTGGTCCACCGGTCCTGTTCCGCCCGGCTCAGATATGCCGCGGCACCAAAGAGCATGGAAAAAATGATCAGATAGCTGTAGCGGTACCAGTAGCTGTCCGCCCTCTTCATGAGCGAGAAGGCCAGCATGGCAGGCTCCCAGTGCAGCATCAGAAAGCAGACGCCGGCAAGTCCCGCGAATGCGATCTTATGACGAATCTTCACAGACGCGGAGAAGAAGAAGGCCGCCGCACATACCAGGGCAGCGCCCCCGCAAAACAGAGCCGCATGTCCCCTTGCGCTCTCCGTTCCGATGACATAGCCCCGGACAGACGAAAGAAGATCTCCGCTGATATCAAACAGGATCTTGAGGTCGTCGTACTGACCCTTGCCCTGTCTCATCGCGGCCACGGCCGGCAGAAAGATGGCGGCACTCAGCGCAACGCCCAGTCCCATTCCCCAGACATATCTGCAGAAGGAGACCACAAAATCTGTTACACGCAGGAGGAATCCCGGTGTCTGTTTACGGCCATAGCCGGCATTTCCCTTTCTTCTGCGGGCAGCCACCCAGGCTGCATCCCCGCACTCCTCCAGGTCCAGCATGAAAAACTCGAAGAAAAACCAGATTCCGGAGAACAGGCAGGTCACGCCCGCAATGTACCAGTTGCACAGGATGCAGAAGCCGACCGCCAGCACCAGCCTCCACACAGTCCGCTTCCGCAGGACCTCGTAGACGCCGAGCATGATCAGGGGCATCATATACAGGCCGTCCAGCCACATGATGTTGCTGCTCTGCGCGACCGAGTACTGCATGAGGGCGTAGCCCATGGACAGCACGACCACGAAGACCGGACGGATCCTGTCCGCGAACCTTCTCTGCAGGTACCAGCAGAAGGTCGCGCCCGCCGTCGCCAGCTTCAGGGCCACCGCAATATTAAAGAACCTGTAGACCCCTTCTTTTCCAAAGAAATAGAGCAGGAAATTAAACGGCGAGGCCAGATAGTAGCTGAACAGTCCGAAGGTGCTGCCGCCCATCATATTGCTGAAGTCATAGGTCAGCGACCGCGTCCCCCGCAGCACGTCCACATAATAGGTAAAGAAATCAATATACTGGATCTTGGCGTCATCGACGGCAACGGTCTTGTAGCCGAAGGGCTCCATGCCCAGGGCAGCATAAGCGATTCCGATCAGGACACATACCAGGCCAAAGGAAACGCAGCACAATAAAAACCGCACAAACCACTTTCTGCGGACAGGCTGGCCCATTTCGGCAGCCTTCTGCCGGCGGTCCCCGGTGTTCCCTGTGCTTTCCTTATCATCCGTTTGGTCCTGCTCCGCCGACTTCGGTTCTCCGTCATCAAACGTCGGCCCAGCTGTTGTACTCTCCGAATCCATATTCCCGGCTGCGGGCTCAGCTGCCGCCGTCACAGGCATATCTTCAGTATTGTTTACGCTCAACTCTTCCGGCATTGGTATTCTCCATGAAGCAGTGCTGTTTAGATCTTATTACGACCCCGGACCTGCCGGCCCCACTCAAGTCGTTCCGGCTGCTGCGAAGTCAAATACAACTGTACACCATTTTATTAGACAAGATAAAGATTGGCAACCTTCCCTTTTCTCTCACAGCAATAAAAAAGCTCCCATACAAATCTGTATGGAAGCGGAAATATCCCATCCCCCTAACTCGTTCGAGTATCTTCAATAGGGCCATCGGGCAAA
>DGUF01000236.1:0-16507 GCA_002394525.1 Lachnospiraceae bacterium UBA4317
GCCAGCGAGGGTAGAGCGAGAGCGTGCCCAAGGCGTTTGTGCAACTTGACGAGTCGGGGTTTACTTGACCACCTTTTGACCCTTACATCATAATATAAATATTCAGCAGCCATGAGAAATGATCAGGATAAGTGCCGGGGAGTTTCGCACACCAGAATGTTTTGATCATTTCACCGGGGCGGAAACGAACCGTGAGCAGTTTGTCAGCGGCGAAGCCGCTTCGGACGCACACAGGAAGCAGGTGCGCGCCACCTTCCAGCGAGGTGCCCGATCATTACACCACAATACTTAACAGGCAGACAAAAAAAGCTGAGAAAGGAGTGCTCCGATGATCCTGGTCGATACCTTTCCTACTAACAAGATCGGAGCCCTGAAGTACCGGATCGGCCGCGTCCTGCCCTTTGGCGCCACGATCGTCGGAAAAGGGGTCAATTTCAGTATTTTTTCAAAACATGCGAAAAGCTGTACCCTGGTCCTCTATCACGAGGGCCACAAAAAGCCCTTTATCGAGATAGCGATTCCGGAGGAATTCCGCATCGGGGATGTTTATGCCATTATGGTCTTCGGGCTCAATACGGAGACGACCGAGTATGGATACCGGTTTGACGGGTCCTATGACCCGGTTGAAGGGCACCGGTTTGATCCCGATAAGGTCCTTCTCGATCCCTACGCCAGATCCATCTCGGGAAGGACGATCTGGGGGAAAAGACCTGACCTGTCCAACCCCTTTCCCCACCGGGGCCGGCTGATCCGGGAGGATTACGAATGGCAGGGGGACAAGCCTCTGGAAAACAGGATCGGCGACCTGGTCATCTATGAGCTGCATATAAGGTCTTTCACCTGCCACCCCTCGTCGGGAGTAAAGCACAGGGGGACCTTTGCCGGCCTGATCGAAAAGATCCCCTACCTCAAGGACCTGGGGGTCAACTGCGTAGAGCTCATGCCCGTCTTCGAATTTGACGAATTTGAAAACTGCCGCACTGAGGAGGGTATCCGGGTCCATAATTACTGGGGATACTCGACCATAGGCTTCTTTGCCCCCAAGGCGGGATATGCCGTCACCGGCGTATTCGGTATGGAGGCGGACGAGCTCAAGAACATGATCCGCCACCTTCACCAGAACGGGATCGAAGTCCTGCTGGACGTCGTCTTCAACCACACGGCCGAGGGAGGAGAGGGCGGCCCTGTCATTTCCTATCGCGGCATCGACAACAAGACCTACTATCTCCTGACCCCGGACGGCAGATATCTCAATTTCAGCGGCTGCGGCAACACCATGAACTGCAACCACCCGGTCGTGAGAAACGTCATCCTGGACTGTCTGCGCTACTGGGTCTGCGCCTACCACATAGACGGCTTCCGCTTCGACCTCGCCTCCATCCTCTCCAGGGATGAACACGGGAAACCCATGCTGGACCCGCCTCTGGTCGATGTCCTGAGCAGGGACGCCGTCCTGAGCAGGTGCAAACTGATCGCCGAGGCCTGGGACGCCGCCGGCCTCTACCTGGTCGGGAAATTCCCCTCCGGCGTCAGGTGGACGGAATGGAACGGACAATACCGGGACTGTGTCCGCCGCTTCATGAAGGGAGACGCCGATGCCGCCCCCGAATTCTGCAAGAGGATCCGGGGATCGCAGGACCTCTATCCCAAAAGAGGAACCGAGGCCTCGGTCAATTTCATCACCTGCCACGACGGATTCACCCTTCGGGACCTGGTTTCCTATAACGAAAAGCACAATGAGATAAACGGAGAGGAAAACCGGGACGGCACTGACGCCAACTACAGCTGGAACTGCGGGGCGGAGGGCGAGACCACAGATCCGGAGATCCTGGCCCTCAGAGACCGCCAGACCAAAAACCTCCTGGCCGTCCTCCTCACCAGCCGCGGCGTTCCCATGCTCCTTTCCGGAGACGAGTTCGGAAATACCCAGTATGGGAATAACAACGCCTACTGCCAGGATAACGAGATCTCCTGGCTCGACTGGGATCTGCTGGAAGAACACAGAGACCTCTACGAATACACCAGAAACCTCATCGCCTTCCGCAAGGCCCACCCGGTACTGCGCTGCAATTCCTACGACTACTCACACAACGGGACAGGATATCCGGAGCTCTCCTTCCACGGACTCAAAGCCTGGGAATACGACCAGAACGCCCCCTCCCTGTGCCTGGCCTGGATGTACGCCGAAGACCACGAAAAACACCAGGCCCCCTGTGACTGCCTCATCTATGTGGCGGTCAACGCCCACTGGGAGGAACACACCTGGGAGCTTCCCGGCATTCCCGGACAAATGCGCTGGCACCTGGCCTTCATGCCCGGCGCCGCATCCGCAGCCCCGGGAGAGGAAAAGCCCCTCCCCGACCAGACCCGCATCACCCTGGGTCCCAGAACCACCGCTGTCCTCATCGCGCGTCAGAAAAAAAACCACGAAAAAAATCGAGGGAAAATAATTTAAAATAGTGGTTGATAAACACTATTACATGTGTTAGAATGGCAAAGTCGGTTGAGAAAACCGGCTTTGTAATCCTATATAGGGGAATCATACAATGGCAGTATCACGGTCTCCAAAACCGTTCATGGGGGTTCGAATCCCTCTTCCCCTGCTGAATTCTGTCCCTTATCGCGATCTGACTGGAGGTGCGCGGTAAGGGCTTTTTTATGCCGGAAACAGGACATTGGAACATAGACAAAACAAGAAGAGGCGGATACAATGCGGGTCAGATGTGATCCGCGCGGCAATATAAGGAGAAAAAGTATGAAATTTGTTATACAGGTAGTCGAAGAGGCTTCGGTGCGGGTCATTGAGGAGGCGGACGGCAGGATCCCGGAGAACGGCGGGTATGAGTCCGGCCGGATCGGCCGGGGCTTTCTGGTCCTGGTCGGGATCAGTCAGACGGATACGAAGGAGCTGGCGGACAGGATGGTCGAAAAGATGCACAAGCTCCGGATCTTTGAGGACGAGAACGGAAAGACCAATCTGGACCTTGCCGCTGTGGGCGGGGAGCTCCTGCTGGTTTCCCAGTTCACCCTTTATGCGGACTGCAAAAAGGGCAACCGGCCCTCCTTTGTCCACGCGGGGCTGCCGGATATGGCGGAGCCTCTGTTCGATTATATCGTGGATAAGTGCAGGGGGCTGGGAATGCCGGTGCAGACAGGTGTCTTCGGCGCCCATATGAAGGTGTCGCTGGTCAATGACGGTCCCTTCACCCTCGTGCTGGATTCGGACCAGATGGGCTGGTCCTGACAGGGCCGGATCGGAGCATGTGGCAGCTGGTCCTGACAGGGCCGGACCGGAAACGACAGACGGACAGTCGATAAACAGTTAATATATAGAGTAAAAAGACGATAAGAGGAAAAGCGCTTGATCACTGATTACGCAAGGGCAAAGAAGCTTGGGGAGAAGGAATACAGGAGGGCTGTGGCCAGGGGGCAGTACCCCTATCTGCCGTCTCTGGAGGACATGGTCAGGGATGTGGACCGGTATCCGGAGATCCCTCTGGGGGTCAGGGAGATCCCGCTGGATATGATCGCCGGAACGAGGACCAGCGGCAGGCAGAACGCCTTTGCCGCCAATTTCATGCCGCTGATGAAGGAGGACACGGAATTTGCCTCCAAGTGGAGTAACCTTTATGACTCCCAGGTCCGGGAGGGGCTGCGCGAACCCGTCAAGGCCTATGAGTTTATGAACCTCTTCTATGTGGAGGAGGGCAACAAGCGGGTCTCGGTGATGCGCTTTCTGGGAGCGGTCACGATCCCGGCCAATGTCATCCGGATCAGGCCTCCCAGGACGGATTCGGTCCAGAGCAGGGTCTATTATGAGTATCTGGACTTTTTCCGGGTGACGGGCATGTTCGAGATCACCTTTTCCGAGCCGGGCCGCTACGCGAAGCTGGCGGCGATCCTGGAGCAGAATCTGCGTGACCCCTGGCCGGAGGACCTGCTGGAGAAGCTCCGCTCGGGCTTTACGGCTTTCAATTCTGTCTACCGGGCAAAGGGCGGCTTCAAGATGAGCCTGACCGCCGGGGATGCCCTGCTCATTTATCTGGGGATCTACAGTCTGGACAGCCTTCTGCGGGAGGGGGACGATGAGATCGGCCGCCGCCTGCTCCGGCTCTGGCGCGAGTTTGTGTCCGCGGACAGGGCGAACGGGATCGCCCTCATTGAAAAGAGGGAGGAGGTCGGTGCGCCCGACAAAAAGCCGGCACTGACAAAGGCGGCCAGACTCATGGAAAAGACCGGGGCGGCAGGCATTGCCGGGGCGGCTGACCTGGCGGGGGCCTTCGCCGGGATCACGGTCGGGGCCGGAGCCGCGCAGATGACCAGAAATGTTGTCCGCAGCGGTCTCTCGACCGTCCTCCACTCCCCGGGCTATTCTGCCGAAAACCCTCTGCGGATCGCTTTTATCCACGAGAAGGACGCGGACAGCTCGGGCTGGGTCTATGGCCATGAGCTGGGCAGAAATCACCTACAGGAGAACTTCGGCAGCCTGGTGGAAACCATGCATTTTGAAAACTGCAGAGAGGAGGGGGAAATCCTGGACGCGTTTTCCACGGTCAGGGCGGAAAACTGCGGCCTGGTCTTTGTGACCAGCGAGAACCTCTCCAGATATGCCCTGCGTTTCGCGATCGAGAATCCGCGGATCAGGGTCCTGACCTGCTGCTTCAATCGGACCGACCACGCCATGCGCTCCTATTACGGCAAGATGTTCGAGGCCAAGTATATCATGGGGGCTCTGGCGGCCAGTCTCACGGACGACCACCGGATCGGCTATCTGGCCGGCAAAAGGGACCCGGCAGCTCTGTGCAGCCTCAATGCCTTTGCCCTGGGAGCCCAGCTGACGGACCCCTCCTGCAGGGTGGACCTGCGCTGGTTTGACCCGGACACGGACCGCGGAAACGGACCTGACAGGGACATGAGCAGCAGGATCCATCTGGTCTCTGACCTGGACATGATCCGGCCCGCGGATGAAGACCGCAGATACGGCCTCTATCTGCGGGAGGACGGAGGCGGATACAGGAGACTGGCGGCCTCCATCTGGAACTGGGGGAGCTTTTACGAGCTGGTGGCCCGCAGGGTCCTGGACGGGACCTACGACAATACGACCTCCGACCAGAAGGACCGGGCCCTCAATTACTGGTTTGGGCTCTCTTCCGGGATCATCGATATCATCTATTCCAAGGACCTGCCTGCTCCTTCCAGGAAGCTTGCAGCCATCCTGCAGAGGGAAATCGGAAACGGAGGGATCCATCCCTTTGAGGGCGCGGTCACGGACAGGAACGGCCGGGTTCACGGCACGGACGGCGGGGTCCTGTCAAGGGAAGAGATCATGACCATGGACTGGATCTGTGAAAATGTGGATGGAGACTAGCCGGAGCGGGCGCATGGACCGGGCGCGGCAGAAGAGCCGGATCCGGAAGCCGTGGACCTGGATCAGGTGGGGCAGGCGTAAAGACCGGGCGCGGCAGAAGGGCCGGATCCGGAAGCCGTGAACCTGGTTCAGCCGGTCCGGCGGGCTGCAGGGAGGAAGCTGTGAAAATACTGGTGCTGGCGGATGTCGAGGCAAAGGCCTTGTGGGACTTTTATAAGCCTGAAATGCTGGAGGATGTCGACCTGATCATTTCCTGCGGGGATCTGGACCCCGGGTATCTGGAATTTCTGGTCACCCTGGGCCACTGTCCTCTTATCTATGTGCACGGAAACCATGACGGGGGCTATGAAAAACGTCCCCCGGAGGGCTGTCTGTGCATTGAGGACCGGGTCTATAAGTACAGGGGCATCCGGATCCTGGGTCTGGGCGGATCCATGCGCTACAAGCAGGGTCCCTTTATGTATACAGAGAGAGCCATGCGCTTCAGGACCCGGAAGGCGGCCCTGCGCGCTCTGGCCGCGGGTGGTGTCGACCTTCTGGTCACCCACGCGCCGGCCAGGGGCTGGGGGGACATGGAGGACCTGCCCCACAGGGGCTTCGCCTGCTTTAATTCCTTCCTGCGGCTGATCAGGCCGGCCTATATGATCCACGGGCATGTGCACAAAAGCTACGGGCATTTTCAGCGGGTCCGCCGGCACGACTGCGGGACCAGGATCATCAATGCCTGCGGGTATTACTACCTGGATATTTAAAAATCTGAATTGCAGGGCGGGAGCGGAGGCTTTCGCTTTTTTTTCGCGAAACCCCGGGCTGAACGGCGGTCAGGCGTCAACAAAGCTCCGCATTGCGTGAGCGCACTGACAATGCGAGGCTTTGTGATCGGTCAACGCAGCGTTACATGTCCGCGTCCTTCGAGGGGGCGTGGACTGTTGCCTTTTTTGTTAATTAAATGACAGATCAGGGCCCTGCTTTATTGAAAATCCATGCCCGAAACCTTATAATAAAAAGCATTCAAGGCCTTCAGGGCGCCGGTTCTTATTGTCACAGACAAACGGAGGGGCGGATATGGGAAAGATCGCATCGGATTTTTATCAGGCGTTTGCGGATATGGAAATACCGGAGATGCCGTTCAGCTCGGAGGAGCTTCTGCGCATGGCCTCGGTCGATGTACAGGAGGAGTACGCGGGATGGATGGAGGCGGACGACGATCTGTCCGGCTATATCCCCGGTGAGGTGCTGACCGCCCTCCTGCAGGACCGGGCCTTTTTCGCGGGCCTGATGGAAATGCGGGATGGTGGGGAATATGTAGTCCTGAGCGGGATCACCATGGGATTTACGACCGGCCATATCAGCAGGATGGGTCTGAGTGAGGAGGACGCGGCCGAAAATGTCCTCCGCTTTATGGAAAACGAGGACAATCTGACCATGTGCATCCGCAGTGCCCTGGCAGGCAGAGGGGGGCGAGTGTCCGCCATCTACGTCTTTGCCAACGGGTGGTTCGGCGTGGAGACCGAATGTCCCGTTGACACCTCCTGGCAGGAGGGGGCGGGAGCGGAAGAGGAGAGCTATGAGACTTCCTCCAGCTACCTCTTTTCCGATGAGGGGGACCTTGTCGCGACGCCGGATCTGAGCTATGATATTGAAGCATGGATGGATTTCGTGGACATGTTCTCGGCTGTGCACGAAGAGGCCTCGGCGGCGGACGACGGCAAGGCTGTCCGGGAGGCGGAGACGGATCCGACCAAGAGCTATATCGTCTTTTCTCCCGAGGTCCAGGAGGCCATCCAGGAATCCAGGCCCGTCGTGGTCATCGAGAGCGCGGCGACCTTCGGCGGCATGATCTATCCGGGAATCTCGGATTTCGCCTTCCGCATGCGCAATACCATCCGGGAGCACGGCGCGACGCCGGCCTTCGCGGCCATCATAGGCGGCAGGATCCATGTCGGCCTGACCGACGATGAGATCCGCTATCTGGAGACCAAGCGGGGATCCATCCTCAAGGCCTCCACGAGGGATATTCCCATCCTCATGGCCAAGGGCGCGGACGGGGTCATGACCATTTCCGCCGCGGTCCAGGTGGCGGCCATGGTGGGACTCTATGTCGCCTGCGGGAGCGGCATCGGCGGGGCCCAGCTGGGAGCGGAAAAGACCATGGATATTTCGTCCGACCTGGAATCCGTCGCTGACAATACCGTCATGGTCGTATGTTCCGGCACCAAGCCCATCCTCGATCTGCCGATCACCATGGAATACCTGGAGACCAAGGGTGTGCCCGTCATCGGATACGGGACGGACCGCATGCCGGAGTATATGGTTCGGGGCAGCGGCTTCCGCCTGACCTACCGCATGGATACCCCCCAGGAGCTGGCAAAGGTCATGCAGATCAAGGCCAAAATGGGGATCTCCGGCGGCGTCCTGGTCGTCAATCCGGTCCCGAAGGAATATGAGCTCGACCCCGCCCGCACAAAGCAGGCGGTCGACAACGCCATGCAGGATGTCAGGAAAAATGATGTCCGAGGCAAGGCCATCACCGGCTACATGATGGGCCGCATCCGCGAATACCTGGGCATGGACAGCGTGGAATCCCAGAAGGCCTTCCTGATCAACAATGCGGTACTGGCCGCCAGGATCGCCGCTGAGATCCGCAGGTAAGGCACAGGTCATGTGATCAGAAAGAATCGTAACCGGTCAGCAGCTCCATACTGCGCCTGCTTTGTACCTGCGGTCTTCGGGCTGACAGAGGCGCTGCGGCGTGCCGAACAGATACAAAAAAACGAATAATAAAGTGGTAATATAGTGTCAATCTGACGGGAAGCATTCGTTTCGACCCGAAAGAGCCTGACAGTCTTTTTACCGGACAGGACCTGTCTTGAACGTGTCAGCCCCGGGGCTGACCGGAAAGGATGATCGATCGGGAACCTTTGATCATCCATCTGGACAGGACTGCCGGCGGGCAAGGGGCTCCTTCTGCGTCAGATCGCGCGGACAGGAGTCTTTTTTATGGTCAAAATAGCAGTTTACGGAAAGGGCGGCATCGGCAAATCAACGGTCACGAGCCACCTGGCGGCGGCCTTTGCAAGACTGGGCAAACGGGTCATCCAGATCGGGTGCGACCCCAAGGCGGATTCCACGATCAACCTGCTGGGCGGCAGGGCCCTGAGGCCTGTCATGAATTACCTGCGGGAAGAGGACCGGGATCCCGAGACGATCGAGGAGATCTCCAAAGTCGGCTTCGGCGGGATCCTCTGCATCGAGACGGGAGGCCCGACCCCGGGCCTTGGCTGCGCCGGCCGCGGCATCATCGCGACCTTCCAGCTGCTGGAGGACCTGCGGCTCTTCGAGACCTGGAAGCCGGATGTCGTCCTCTACGATGTCCTGGGGGATGTCGTGTGCGGAGGCTTCGCGGCCCCCATCCGCGAGGGATACGCGGAACAGGTCCTGATCGTCACCTCGGGGGAAAAAATGGCCCTCTATGCCGCCAACAATATAGCCAGCGCGGTCGAAAATTTCGAGGACAGGAGCTATGCCAGGATCCGGGGGATCATCCTCAACCACCGCAATGTCGTCGGCGAGGATGAAAAGGTCCGGGCCTTTGCGGATTCCCGGGGCCTGAGGATCGTCGGGGAGGTCCCCAGGAGCGACGACATCACCCGCTGTGAGGACCGGGGCATGACGACTGTCGAGGCGGACCCCGGACTGCCCGTCAGCAGGACCTTCCTGGACCTGGCCGCGAGGCTCCTGGAGAAGGAAGAGGACTGAATCCCCTTTGTGAGAAAACGGCCGGAGAGGATCTCCGGAATCTGATCCCTGTGAAAAGAGATGAGCGGTTCCGGGAGAGGAACCTGTAAAGAGGAAGAGGAATGACTATTGAGAAAGCAGCGCTGAAGGCGCGGTATTACACGGCGGCGGACCTGGCCGCCAGGGGGAGCGGGGACATCCCGCCGGAGCTGGTCTCCACGACCCACCTGATCTACAGTTCGCCGGCGACCCTGGCCTTCAATTCGCCGGGCGCGGAGGGCTACGGAGTCAAGCGCGCGGGCCTGTCCGTGCCGGACTCGGTCATGCTGATCGTCTCCCCCGGCTGCTGCGGGAGGAATACCTCCGCGATCAGCCGCATGCCGGGCTATGAGGACCGCTTTTTTTACCTGACCATGGACGAGACGGACCTGGTCACCGGCCGCCACCTCAAAAAGATCCCCGCCGCGGTGGAGGAGATCTGCAGGGGCCTGGACCGGGCCGGCAGAAGGCCCCGCGTCGTCATGATCTGCATCACCTGCGTGGATGCCCTGCTGGGAACAGATATGGACCGGATCTGCAGGCGGGCGGAGGAAAGATTGAAAGATCTTGTCGATACAAGATCTTTCAATCCGGTGCCTGTGCCGCAGGACGGCCCGGGCACCTGTGATCGCATCGGAGAAACCCGTCCCGGGCTTTCTCCTCGCGCAGCCGCCCTGACGAGCGGCATGTGGGAAAGATTGAATGAAGTCCGCGTCCAGCCCTGCTACATGTACGCCCTGACCAGGGAGGGCCGCAAGCCCCCCATGGTGCATGTCCGCCAGTCCATCTACGCCCTGCTGCAGCCCCGCAGGAAAAAGGCCTCCTCGGTCAATATCCTGGGCTTTTTCAGCCCCCTGGAAGAGGAGAGCGAGCTCTTCCCCCTGCTCGGTCAGGCCGGCGTGCGCCGGATCCGCCAGATCGGCTCCTGCGCGGATTACAGCGACTTCCAGGCCATGGCGGAGGCCAATTTCAACCTGGCCCTCAATCCGGAGGCCCGGCCAGCGGCCTATGACCTGCAGGACCGTCTGGGGATCCCCTTTATCGAGCTGGGGAGGTTCTACCAGATCGACCGGATCCGGGCCCAGTACGCGGCCCTGGGCCGGGTCCTGGACACAGACTTTGAGGACGGGCAGTGGGAGGCGGAGGCCGTGGAAGCGGTCAGCAGCTTCCGGCAGGCCTTCCCGGATACGGTCTTTTCCATCGGGGAGGCCATGAACGGCAATCCCTTCGAACTGGCCTGCGCCCTGGTCCGGGAGGGCTTCCGGGTCCGGGAGATCTTCGGGACAGTCAGCGAGGACTCCTTTACCTGGATCAGGCTGCTGGCGGAGCTTTCTCCCCGGACGAGGATCTATTCCAATCTCCACCCCTCCATGCTCCATTACAGGGAGAGTGAAGAGGGGGAGGCGGACGTCACCCTGTCCATCGGCCGGGACGCCGGCTGGTACCACCCGGATGTCCCCAATGTCCAGTGGAACGCGGACGTCCAGCCCTTTGGCTACCGGGCGGTCACCGGCCTCTTCAGGGCCATGCGCCTGGCCCTGGAGACCGGCAGCCGCGGGATTCACGCCTCGGCCATTGTCCTGACCGGGAGCGACGGCAGCGGGACCGGGCCTGTGCCCGGCACAGAGACGGCGGGAGAAAAATGCCCCGAATGTCCCTCTGGTCCGGGCATCCCGCAGAGGCAGGATGTCATGACCGCGGGAAGCCTTCCCAGGGGCTTTCGAAGGATCACGACCCCCTTTGCCCCGGACCAGTCTGGCGCCGTGTCAGTCCTCTACGACATGGGCGGCATCTGCGTCATCTGCGACGCGGGCGGCTGCACCGGCAATATCTGCGGCTTTGACGAGCCCAGATGGTTCGGGGCTCAGAGCGCCGTGTTCAGCGCGGGGCTCAGGGACATGGATGCGATCCTGGGCCGGGACGACCGCCTGGTGGAAAAGCTGGCGGATGCCGCCGGCCAGGTGCCTGCCTCCTTCGCGGCCATTGTGGGGACCCCGGTGCCGGCTGTGATCGGGACCGACTACAGGGCCCTGTGCAGGATGGCCGCCAAAAAGACCGGCCTGCCGGTCATCGGCGTCAACACGGACGGCATGGACTATTACGACAAGGGGATCGAAAAGACCTACATCGCCCTTCTGGACCAGTTCTGCAGACCGTCCGGGGAAGACCCGAAGCAGGAAAAAAGCCGGCTCGCGGGCGTATGGGGCTTTTCCCCGCTTGATTTCGCCGGCATTTTGTCAGAGGAGACCCTGCGGGAACGGATCAGGGACCTGGGCTATGACGAGGTCCTCATCTGCGGGGCGGGCGCTGACCTGGAGGACCTGAAAAAGGCCGGAAGCGCGGACAGAAACTTTGCCCTTTCCCCGGCGGGGGCCGGGGCGGCAAAATGGCTGCAGGACAGGTACGGGACTCCCTGGGAATACCTTGTCCCCAATGCGGAGGAGGTCCTGACCCGTATTGTGCCCGATCCGGATTCCCTGCGCGGGAGCCGGGTCCTGGTCGTCCACCAGCAGGTTCTGGCGGACCGCCTGCGAAAACTCCTTGCCGGGACGGCTGACCGGGTCGACACAGCCGGATTTTTCATGATGAAACAGGACCTGCTCCAGGATGGCGACTCCAGGCTCAGGGAGGAGACCGACCTGCGGTCCCTGGTGCAGGAGAGAGGCTATGACACCCTGATCGCGGACAGGTCGCTGGCACCGGTCCTGGCGGGCCTTCCTGTCAGGCTGATCCACCTGCCCCACTTCGCGGTCTCGGGGGACCTGCCGGCATAAGGAACCCTGGATCTGCGGATTCTGCGTTTTTTGTCAGTCGACGCAGCAAAGAAAGGTTTTTCCGGATATGGATACATTCGCAACCGTGCGTTTTCGTGTATACGGGATCGTCCAGGGGGTCGGATTCCGGCCCACCGTCGACCGGCATGCCTCGGCATCCGGGATCCGGGGCAGCGTCTGCAACAAGGGGCCCTATGTCGAGATCGTGGCCCAGGGTGAGCAAGGGCAGATCGAAGCCTTTGAGCGCCTGCTCAGGGACCAGCCCCCGCGCAGGTCCTCCATCCTCAGGATCGACAAAAAGGAATTGGAAGAAGCCCCGGCCTATGACGCTTTTTCCATCATAGAGAGCGAAAAGACCAGGGGGGAGATCTTCATCTCTCCTGACATTGCGATCTGCGAGGACTGCATCAGGGAGATGTACGACCCGGCGGACAAAAGATACCTCCATCCTTTTATCAACTGCACCTGCTGCGGCCCGAGGCTGACCATCCTGGACGCCCTGCCCTACGACCGGGAGCGGACCAGCATGAAGATGTTTCCCATGTGCCGGTCCTGTGCCGAGGAGTATTACAGTCCCCTGTCCAGGCGCTACGACGCCCAGCCGGTCTGCTGCAATGACTNNAACGACCTTTGCTGTTGGGGAAACGCTGAACGGGGAATCTTTTGAAATAGCGCTGTCCCTGCTCCGGTATGGTCATAAAATATCTGAGATTTACGGGACAGTGACCGCAGAGAATTTTGTGTATATTAAAAAGATCGCGGAACTGTCTCCGGGAACCAGGATCTATACCAATCTCTCACCGTCGATGATGTATTATGACTGTTCGGAAGCGCCGGCGGATGTGACGATTGGCGCGGATGCCGCTTATTATCAGCCGGATGCCCCGAATGTGCCATGGAACCAGGAGGTTCAGCCTTTCGGATACGCGGCGGTGACACATCTGTTCCGTCAGCTGTATGAAGCCAGGGAGAAGGAGGCGCGGAGATGAAAGGATTATTGAGATATCTGTCGCCGCTGGCGCCGGATCAGTCAGGAGCGGTTGCGGTCCTGTACGGAATGGACTGTATCACTGTGGTCTGTGACGCGGGAGGCTGTACCGGGAACATCTGCGGCTTTGATGAACCGCGCTGGTATGATAAGCCGGGCGCTGTCTTTTCCGCGGGACTGAGGGATATGGACGCGATCCTGGGAAGGGATGACAGACTGATTGAAAAACTGGCGGACGCGGCAAAGCGGACAGACGCTTCTTTTACCGCCATTATCGGGACGCCGGTTCCGGCGGTGATCGGAACCGATTACCGCGCGCTGTCCAGGATGGCCCAGAAAAAATGCGGAATGCCCTCCATCGCGGTAGAATGTACCGGCACCAGACTTTATGACGAAGGCGCTTCCGATACCTACCGGACTCTTTTCCGTAAATTCGCGGAAAAGACCGGGACAGAAGGGCCTGTTCATGACAATACGGAAAAACAGGGAAAAACAGCCGGAATCCTCGGAATGACCCCTCTGGATATTTCGCTGAAAGACGGCAGACCTTATTTTACGGAAAATGAACGTTACCGGGATTACTCTGCGTTTTACGATTACGGGATGGGCGCAGGACTGGAAGCCGTCAGAAACGCGGCATCAGTAACGGAGAACATACTGGTTTCACCCTCAGGGCTTGCGGCGGCTGAATACCTGAAAAAGAAGTTCGGTACCTCGTATCGCTGGGAATACCCGTTTATCGGGGAAGCACTGCGTCAGAAGCTGGTGTCACAGGCAGGCCGCCGGGTCCTGGTCATTCATCAGCAGGTTGCCGCTTCCGCGGCGCGGGATCTGATCGAAGATGCCGGACCGTCGGATGTCACCTGCGCGACCTGGTTCCTGCAGCCGGATCCGATGAAACGCCCGGGGGATCTGCATCTGGAGACAGAATCCCAGTTCGTGGAACTGTGCCGGGATGGCGCTTATGATGCCATTGTCGGGGATCCGGAATTCCTGAGGGCTGCCCGTATGTCCGGTTATCAGGGAACAATGGTGGAGTTTCCGCATTTTGCTGTGTCAGGGGTGCTGGCCGATGAATGAAACAGACCGGAAGAAAAACGAAAAAGAAACCAGGACCGTCATCATCCGTGTGTACGGAATTGTCCAGGGCGTCGGGTTCCGTCCCTTTGTCAGCCGTGCTGCTGACGCGGCCGGGATCAGGGGAAGTGTCGCCAATAAAGGTTCCTATGTGGAAATCTTCGCCCGGGGAACCGAAACACAACTGGCAGCGTTTCACAGGGAACTGGAGGAACATCCGCCGGAACGTTCCGCGGTCCTGAAAATCGATACGGCAGAGATCGAAGACCGGGATTACACGGATTTTCAGATTATTGAAAGCGAAAAAGAAGCAGGGGATATTTTCGTATCACCGGACATCGCCACCTGTCCGAAATGCAGAGAGGAACTGTATGATCCGGCAAACCGCCGTTATATGCATCCTTTTATTAACTGTACCGCCTGCGGGCCGCGCCTGACGATTCTGGACGCGATGCCCTATGACCGGGAACGGACCAGTATGGCGGATTTCCCGATGTGTCCGGACTGTGAATACGAATATACCCATGCGGAGACACGGCGCTACGATGCCCAGCCGGTCTGCTGCAATGACTGCGGCCCGGAGGTCTATCTCCTGGATACTTCGGATCCGGAGGCTGTGCGGGTCCATCTCGAGGACAAGGCCCTTCCCGTGGACGGGCACAGGGTCCCCCTGGACCTGACCAGGGGGCGGGATGCCATCACGGCCGCCAGGCGGGCCGTCCTGGAGGGCGGGATCGTCGTGGTCAAGGGGATCGGCGGCTTCCACCTGTGCTGCGACGCCACCAATGAGGCGGCGGTGGAAAGGCTCCGGGCCCGCAAGCACCGGCCGGCCAAGCCCTTCGCGGTCATGATGCGGGATGTGGAGACAGTCCGCAGGGAATGCCTCTTCAATGAAGAGCAGGAGCAGATCCTGACCGGCCACCAGAAGCCCATCCTCCTGCTGGACCGCAGAGACCACTGTCCCGGCCCCCTTCTGGCCCCTTCGGTCGCGCCGGGAAACCCCAAGGTCGGGGTCATGCTCCCCTACGCGCCCCTGCAGCTTTTGCTCTTTGACTACAACGACGGGCTGGAGATGCCGGACTGCCTGGTCATGACCAGCGGAAACGTATCGGGGGCGCCGATCTGCAGGGATGATGCGGACGCGCTCAAAGAGCTGTCCGGCTTCTGCGACTGCATCCTCAGCCACAACCGTCTGATCCGGATCCGCGCGGACGATACGGTCATGGACTTCCACCGGGGCCATCCCTATATGATCCGCAGGTCCCGGGGCTACGCCCCCCTTCCCGTCCTGTATTCGGGCGCTGGGAGCGGCCGGGAGACAGAGCTCGAGGGCTGCGTCCTGGCCATAGGCGGGGAGCTCAAAAACACCTTCTGCATCGCCTCGGGCAATCTCTTCTACCTGTCCCCCTATGTGGGGGACCTGGAGGACCTGCGCACGGTGGCGGCCCTCAGGGAGACGGCCGGCAGGATGGAAAAGCTGCTGGAGGTGACCCCCCGGGCGGTCGTCTGCGACCTCCATCCCAAATACAACGCCACGATGGTGGCGGAGGAGATCGCGGATCAGAGAGGCATCCCCCTGATCCGGATCCAGCACCATTACGCCCACATCCTGTCCTGCATGGCGGAAAACGACAGGACAGGTCCCGTGATCGGAGTGTCCTTTGACGGGACAGGCTTCGGGGAGGACGGGACCATCTGGGGCGGAGAGATCCTGATTGCCGATGCGGAAGGCTTCCGCAGAGCGGCCAGCATCGCCCCCTTCACCCAGATCGGCGGGGACAGCGCCCCCAGACAGGGCTGGCGCATAGCCGCCTCCATGATCCTGGACCTCTGCCGGGGACAGGACGGGCAGGCCCTGACCGGCAGGCCTTATCCGGACTCCTATTTCGGGCTCCTGGAAGCCCTGGATATCTGCGACATGCAGAACGCCAGGGCCCAGCGCATGATGGCTGAGCGGGGGATCCAGACCGTCACATCGACCAGCGCCGGCAGGCTCTTCGACGCGGTCAGCGCCATGCTGGGGATCCGCAGGGAGTCCAGCTATGAGGGCGAGGCCTCGATCGAGCTGGAATTTGCCGCCGGGAGGTACCTGAAAAAGATGGACCTGAGCATGGCCTCTGCGGACTGCATTCCCGGACAGGAGCCGGACGGTCAGACGGCAGATCAGGAGTCCGCAGGACCCCCTGCCCGCCGGGACCCGGGCCTTCAGAGCCTGTATAAGGAGGTTCTGGCGGCAGAGGCGGAGGAGGGCCCGGATAAAGATTTTTACAGGCTTCCCACAGACCGGCTCTTTGCGGCCCTGTTAAAGAGGCGGCTCGCCGGAGAGGACCCTGAAAAGCTGGCCTTTTGCTTTCACGCAGCCCTGGCAGAGCTCATCATCAGGGCCTGCCGCAGAATATCCGGAGATACGGGGATCCGGACGGCGGCCCTGTCCGGAGGCTGCTTCCAGAACAGGCTCCTGCTTACCCTGGTCCAGGAGGGCCTGGAGAGAGAGGGCCTGGAGGTCCTGATCCACCACCTGGT
>DGUF01000236.1:16697-21414 GCA_002394525.1 Lachnospiraceae bacterium UBA4317
GGAACAGACCGGCAGCGCTTTACGACCTGCAGCGACTAAAGAAAGACCTGCAGTTTTTTACAGGAATTTTTTTCAGATAAAGGGAAAACACTTTTCCCGGAAAGAGGAGGATACCATGTGTGTTGGATTATCGGCCAGAGTCGTCAGGCTCAGAGAAGACGGAACCGCCCTGGTGGACGCGTCCGGAGCTAAGAGAGAGGTCTCGGCACAGCTGCTCAGTGACCTGATGCCCGGAGACTACGTCATGGTCCACGCGGGAGCGGCGATCGCCAAAATCACGGGCGAGGACGAGGAAGAAGCCGAGGATGTGCTCGGAGCCCTGCTCTGAAGAAGGGCTCACGTTTTTTCCTTCAGATGCAGCGTTTGTATGCCTGACTGGAGAAAATAACAATTGAAAATACGATAACAGATTGTCGAAATACAATGATGGAGATTTGATATGAGCGAAAACACCAGTGTGATCTCCCGCGCCCGGGAGATCATCGACGGCTATCAGGGCAAAGAGATCCGGATCATGGAGGTCTGCGGGACCCATACCCACGAGATCTTCCGCCTGGGCATCCGCCAGATCCTGCCTCCTACGGTCCGGCTGATCTCGGGCCCCGGATGTCCGGTCTGTGTGACACCGGTCGGCTTCATCGACGAAGCAGTGACGCTGGCTGAAGAGCACGGTGCGGTGATCTGCACCTTCGGCGACCTTGTGCGCGTGCCCGGATCGGATATCACCAGGTCCAGCCTGGCCGCGGCCAGGTCCCGGGGAGCGCGGATCCAGGTCGTCTACGCCCCCCAGGACGCGGTCGCCTACGCAAAAGAACACCCGGAGGACCAGGTCGTCTTTTTGTCCGTCGGCTTCGAGACCACGACCCCGACCGCCTGCCTGGCTGTCCAGGAGGCAAAAAAGGAAGGCCTGAAAAACTTCTCGATCCTCACGGCCAACAAGACCATGCCGGCCGCCTACGAGGCCATGCGGGGTAGCACAGACGCCTTTCTCTACCCCGGCCACGTCCACGCCATCACCGGCACGGCCATCTGCGAGGACCTGGCCGCCCGCGGCACAAGCGGAGTCGTGGCTGGCTTTACGGCAAAGGAACTCCTGACGGCCATCGCCGTGATCGTAAAGCGCACGGAGCAGGGAAAGCCCTTTTTTGAGAACTGCTATCCCCGCGTCGTCCGCCCCGAGGGCGCCCCGGCCGCGCAGAAGCTGGTCGAGGACATGATGGAGCCCTGCGACGCCCGCTGGAGAGGCATCGGTGTCCTGCCGGGGTCCGGCATGAAGCTGCGCGCGGAATACGCGGACTTTGACGCCCGCGTCAAGTTCGGACTTGCCCCCATTGAAGGCCGGGAGAACCCCGCCTGCCGCTGCGGCGAGGTCCTGCAGGGCAAATGCCTGCCCTCCGACTGCGGCGTCTTCGGCAAGGGCTGCACGCCCGAACACCCCGTCGGCGCCTGCATGGTCTCGGGCGAAGGAGCCTGCTCGGCCTTCTACCTCTACGGAATGTGAGCCATAGTGAGTCATTGGGGACGTAAGACATTGACTCATTGATAGTCAGCAGGAAGGTGTTAAATGACTTGCCTGATGACCCTCACAATGTCTCACACGAATCAAAAACAGGAGGAATAAATTCCAATGATCCAGGACAGAGTGACTCTCGCCCACGGGGCGGGAGGGAAACAGACATCAGAACTGATTGAAAAAGTATTCAGGGCCCATTTTGAAAATCCCAATTTCACACCGGACGACGCGGCCCTGTTCGAGATCCCGGCGGGGAAGCTGGCCATGTCGACAGACGGCTTCATCGTCTCCCCGACCTTTTTCCCGGGCGGCAACATCGGCAAGCTCTCGATCTGCGGCACGGTCAATGACCTGGCCTGCATGGGGGCTCAGCCCCTCTACATGACCTGCGCCTTTGTGATCGAGGAGGGCTTCCCCATGGAGGACCTGGAAAAGATCGCCGCGGCCATGGAGAAGACGGCGGCTGAGGCCGGGGTCTGCATCGTCGCCGGGGATACAAAGGTTGCCGGCAAGGGACAGGTCGACGGTGTCTTTATCACGACGACGGCGGTCGGCAGGGTCCTGGACGGGGTCCGGACGGGCGGCGCCCTGGCGGAGCCCGGGGACTGCGTGATCGTGACCGGCGATGTGGGCCGCCACGGCTGCACCATCCTGCTGGCCAGGGACGACTACGGGATCGAAGCGGATGTGACCAGCGACTGCGCCCCCCTGTGGGCAGCGGTCAAAAATGCCCTGACCGCGGCGCCCGGCATCCATGTCATCCGGGACGCCACCCGCGGAGGCGTCGGGACCGTCCTCTATGAGATCGCGGGCCAGAGCGGCGTCGGCTTCTCCCTCGAGGCCGAAAAGATCCCTGTGGATCCCGGTGTGAGCGGAGTCTGCGGCATGCTGGGCCTGGAGCCCCTCTACCTGGCCTGCGAGGGCAGGCTGGTCATCATCGCGCCGGCCGCGGAAAAGGACGCCGTCCTGGAGGCCCTGCGCCAGAGCCCCCACACGGAAGGGGCGGTCTGCATCGGGACCGTCACGGCCGACCATCCCGGCCGGGTCGTCCTCAACACCGAGATCGGGTCGCAGACCATCCTGCCCCAGCCCGGCAATGAGCTGCTGCCCAGGATCTGCTGATCCCGGCATATGAGATATTTCAGAAAAACAACACCCTGCTGATCCCTGCAGAACACGGATCTCAGAAAAAAGGGCTTTGCAGATCTCTGCAGAACATGGATCTCAGAAAAAAGCGCTTTTTCAAATTCGTGAGAAAGCAGCAATCTTCAGAACCGGAAGGCGGGGACGCTCTGCGGATCCGGGAGGCAGGGGACGCGGGAAGGCCGCGACAGACATAAGTCAATGCTTCAGGGGGAACAAGATGGACAAAAGAGTAGCAGTTATTTCGATCATCGTGGAAGATGAAGCATCCGCGGAGGATATCAACCGGATCCTCCACACCTACCGCCAGTATGTGATCGGCAGGATGGGGATCCCCTACCGGGAAAAGGGCATCAACATCATCAGCGTCGCCGTCGACGCGCCGGAAACTGAGATCACAGCCCTGTCCGGCAAGATCGGCCGTCTGCCCGGGGTCAGCACCAAGACCGCCTATTCCCGGATCCGGGAATGAGGGCAGGAGCCTGCCGGCGGCAGCCGGAAAATCCATCGGCCGGCCCGCAGCTGAATCCGGGACACCGATCGGCCGGCCTGCAACGACATTCAGGAAAACGATCCGGCCGGCCCGCGTGGTCTTTGACCGATTTTCATCAGGAGGAGCAGGAGAGAAAAAATGATCAAAATCGCATTTTACGGAAAAGGAGGCATCGGCAAGTCCACGACGGTCTCCAACATAGCGGCGGCCCTCGCGCAGAAGGGCCTGACCGTTCTGCAGATCGGGTGTGACCCCAAGGCCGACTCCACGAGGCTCCTGTGCTCCGATCCTCTGATCAGACCGGGATTCCGGGACAAGACCCGGCCGGATGCGGACAGCCCGGACCGGGAGGCGGGAGAGGAGGCTGTCTCCTCCATGCTGGCTGTCCTCCGCTCCGGCTCCGGCCATACGGTCATGGACCATATCAGAAGCAGACAGCCCTTTGCGGCGGAGGATGTGATCCGGCCCGGCTTTGCCGGCGTCCTCTGCGCCGAGGCAGGGGGTCCCCTCCCCGGCCAGGGCTGTGCAGGCCGGGCGGTCATCACGGCCCTGGAAAAGCTGGAGGAGCTCGGGGCCTATGAAAAATACCAGCCCGACGTCGTGCTCTTTGACGTCCTGGGGGATGTCGTCTGCGGAGGCTTTGCCATGCCCATGCGGGCAGGCTATGCCGACCTGGTCTATATCCTGACTTCGGGCGAGACCATGTCCCTCTACGCCGCCGCCAATATCGGCCTGGCCCTGGACCATTTTAAGGACAGGGGTTACGCCCGGAACGGCGGGCTCATCCTCAACCGCAGAAATGTCCCCTGCGAAGAGAAGAGAACGGAAGCGCTTGCCAGAGAACTGGGAACGCAGGTGGTCGGCAGCCTGTCCAGGAGCGACACGGTCCTGCTGGCGGAGGAAAAGGGAATGTGTGTCCTCCAGGCCTTTCCGGAATCGGATATGGCAGCCCAGTACAGGGACCTGGCGGACCGGATCTCAGAACAGATCCAGGACCGGATCTCGAAACAGATTTAAAACAGATCAACAGGCAGTTCATGGAGAAAAAAACATGCTGAAAAAAATAAGCCCGGCCGGAGGCCAGGGCGGCAGAGCAGGGCAGGATGGCCTGTTTTCCATAAATGATGAAAGGGCGTCTGTCCCCGTCGGCAGGGCCTCCTATCCAGTACCCTTTGCCCAGGAGCTTGAGTTCAATGCCCCCGTGCACGGAACCTGGAATATCGTCCATATCGGCATGCTGGTCCCGGAGTGCCACCAGATCTATGTCTGCGCCGACAACTGCATGCGGGGCGTGGTCCTGACCGCGGCGGAAATGGACGCCGCCGACCGCTTCTCCTGTGTCCTGCTGGAGGAAAAGGACCTCTACGAGGGGAGCCTGGAGGATATCACAATCGAGGGGATCACGGACGCCATAAACCGTCTCCCCTACAGGCCCCGGGCTGTCGCGGTCTTTCTGGTCTGCCTCCACCACTTCGTCGGCACCGACGCCGCCTGGGTCTACAGGACCCTGGAGGAGCGCTTCCCCGATATCGACTTCATGAGGTGCTGGATGGACCCCGTCATGCAGA
>DGUF01000165.1:0-4096 GCA_002394525.1 Lachnospiraceae bacterium UBA4317
GGAAGTGATTCCAGCGGAGGCGCCGGCATCCAGGCAGATATCAAGACAATGACCGCGAACGGCGTCTATGCCATGAGCGCGATCACTGCCCTGACTGCGCAGAATACGACCGGCGTCACGGATATTATGGAAGTTACACCTGATTTCCTGAAGGAACAGCTGGATTGTATTTTTACGGATATCCGGCCTGATGCAGTGAAGACGGGGATGGTCTCATCCTCCGCCCTCATAGAAGTGATCGCGGAAAGGCTCCGCTTTTACGGGGCCGGGAATATCGTCGTCGATCCCGTCATGGTTTCCACCAGCGGGTCGAGGCTGATCAGTGAAGACGCGATCGGGACACTGAAAAAAGAACTGCTGCCTCTTGCATCGGTGATCACCCCCAATATCCCGGAAGCGGAAGTGCTGTCCGGGCGGGAGATCCACACCAGAGAGGATATGGAAGCTGTGGCCAGGCAGATCTATGAGGCTTTCGGCTGCGCGGTGCTCTGCAAGGGAGGGCACAGGGTCAACGACGCCAATGATCTCCTCTACGATGGGAAAGAGCTGACCTGGTTCTACGGGAAGAGGATCGACAATCCCAATACCCACGGGACCGGCTGCACGCTCTCGAGCGCCATCGCCTCGGGCCTGGCCAAGGGCTATGATATGCAGGCCGCCGTCCGGAGCGCCAAGAATTATATTTCCGGCGCGCTCGCGGCCATGCTGGACCTGGGAAAGGGGAGCGGCCCCATGAACCACGCCTTTGCCATCGGCGGCGACTTCCTCTGAGCGGCCGCGGACAAGCGGCACAGGACGCGCCCTGCTTTTGCAGGCTGCCAACTCTTTGGAAGCTGCCGCGGGCATATCCCGCATTTTTTGCAAGAGGCATCTCTGATCCGTCTCGGATTCCTGCAGATCCGGTGCGCTTTTCGTACCGTCTGCGGGGATGATGACGGCGGACAAGGAAAGGAGATGCGAACATGAAAGATCAATCCGTAAATATCAAAAAAATGGCGCTCACGGGCATTTTTGCCGCCGTGGCTGTCGTCGGCTCCACGTTTTCCTTCCCGGTCTTCGGGTCCAAGTGCGCGCCGGTTCAGCACCTGGTCAATGTCCTCTGCGCCGTGTTTCTGGGGCCCGCCTGGGGAGTGGCGGCCGCCTTTATCGCCAGCCTGATCCGCAACATGACAGGCCTGGGGACCCTGCTGGCCTTTCCGGGCAGCATGTGCGGCGCCCTGCTGGCCGGCCTTCTCTACCGGAGCTTTAAGACTCTGCCTGCGGCCTGGCTGGGAGAGGTGTTCGGCACGGCCGTGATCGGCGGCCTGCTGGCCTATCCGGTCGCGGCCCTGGTCATGGGCAACCCCAATGCCGCCCTCTTCACCTTTGTCATGCCCTTTTTTATCAGCACGGCGGGCGGCACCCTGATCGCGGCGGTCATCACTCTGGCCCTGCAGAGCCGGGGAGTCATCGGCAGGCTCCGTGAGCAGATTGAGCAATAATTGAAGCCCCTTCCCGCGGCCGGGGGAGGCAATGGAGAAAGCACCTGCGGAGCATGTGCTGCCTCCGCGCATTTCTACCCGGGCATTTTAGCGCAGGGCGCTTCGACATGAGAGGTAAATATGAACCTGAAACTGGAAAGTCTTCTGTTATATGCGGTCACGGACAGGACCTGGCTGGGCGGGCAGACCCTGGCGCAGCAGGTGGAGGCCGCGCTCAGGGGCGGCGTCACCATGGTGCAGCTCCGGGAGAAGGACCTGCGGGGAGAGGAGCTTGAGCAGGAGGCCGGGGAGATCCTGGCCCTGTGCCGCCGCTACGGTGTGCCGTTTCTGATCAACGATGATGTGGAACTGGCGGCAAGGATCGGGGCGGACGGGGTCCATGTGGGACAGGACGACATGGCGGCCGCGGAGGCCCGTGCCCTGCTGGGACCGGACGCCATCGTAGGCGTCACGGCCAGAACGGTGGACCAGGCCCTGGCGGCAGAGGCCGCGGGCGCCGATTATCTGGGCAGCGGGGCTGTCTTCGGCACGTCCACCAAAAAGGACGCCAAAGCCATGGATCCCGCATATTTTCAGAAGATCTGTGAGAGCGTTTCCATACCGGTCGTCGCGATCGGCGGGATCACGGCCGGTAATATCCGCCGGCTGGAGGGCAGGAAGATGAGCGGCTTCGCCATCGTCAGCGGCATCTTTGCGGCAGAGGATATCGAGGCCAAGACCCGTCAGCTGTGGAAGGAGGCGCAGGCCCTGTGTCTGCCGGGCGCCGTGGACAGGCTGCGGGCGGCGGTCCTGGAGAGGCGGCCTGTCGTCCAGTGCATCACCAATATCGTCACGGTCAATGACTGCGCCAATGCCCTGCTGGCAGCCGGCGCCTCGCCTACCATGGCCCACCATCCCGAAGAGATGGAGGATTTCGCGCAGACGACCGATGCCCTGGTATGCAATATGGGCGCGACAGAGTCCCTGGAGGCCATGCTGCGGGCGGGAGAGGCGTCTTTGAACGCAGCCAGAACAGTACGGGCGGCAAAAGCAGCTGAAGCGGCAAAAGCAGCTGCAGCAGCAAAAGCAGCTACAGCATCAAAAACCGCAAATGCAGCTGCAGCAGCAAAAGCAGCTGAAGCAGCTTCTGCAGCTGTGGAAGCTTTTATGGACGGGGCGGACCTGACGAAGATCCGGCAGTGGCTCCGGCCCGCTGTCATCGATCCCGTCGGCTGCGCGGCCTCGGCCTTCCGCCGCGAAAAATGCCTGGACCTGATCAGCCGGATCCATCCGGCCTGCATCCGGGGGAACGCGGCGGAGATCAGTGCTCTGGCGACCGGCCACAATACAGGCCGGGGCGTGGATGTGCTGAAGGCTGTTTTAGAGGAATGGATCGGGGACAAGCCTGCCGGGGAGAACAGTCCGGCCGGTCCCGGGCCTGATCCGGACCTGCCGGAGGCAGTCCGGGATGCCGTCGCTCTGTCCCGGAAGACCGGAGCCATCGTCGTGGCCTCCGGGGAGACCGACTACATCACCGACGGGATCCGTGTCTATGAGGCACACGGCGGCACGCCCTGGATGACCAGGGTCACGGGAACGGGCTGCATGCTCAGCTCTCTGCTCGGAGCCTTTCTGGCTGTGGAGAATTCCGCCCTGGCGGCCGCGGCCTGCTGCGGGATGATGAATGCCTGCGCGGAAGAGGCGGCTCTTCGCACTGCCGGGGAAGGCGGCGGGACGGGAACCTTCCGCGTCCGCCTGATCGATGCCATGTCGGGAACTGTTACAGTTCACGCCCTATCGAGGGCGTGAACTTGTAACGTTGCGTTTGGCGATTCCAATGCGCTGCGCGCGCGCCAAACGCCGTTTAACTCGGGTTTTGCGCAAAGAGCGCGCGCCAAACGCCTCGCGTTTCAGGTGGGCCTGAACAGTAACGATCCTTCCGCTGACCTGGAGTACATTGCGTTTTCGCGTGAATGATTATACAAAAGACTGTCCACATGTTATAATACTCAACACGGTGATGAAGCCGGAAAGATTTATACAGGAGGTATTATAATGAGCAAAGTGAATGATTTCCTGACAGAAGCAGGTGTGTTTTTCCTTGCGACCGCTGACGGCGACCAGCCCAAGGTCCGCCCGCTCGGCTTCCACATGGAGATGGAGGGCAAGGTCTATTTCGGCGTCGGTGAAAACAAGGATGTTTATAAACAGCTTGTCGCGAACCCCAGGACCGAGATCGTTGCGGCCAAGCCTGACGGCCACTGGCTCCGCTACACGGGGAAGGCCGTGTTCGAGACCGATGCGAAATATGAGGCGGCGGCTCTGGAGGCCATGCCTTCTCTCAAGGATATCTACAACGAGAAGACAGGCCTGCATATGAAGGTCTTTTCCATCGCGGACGCGACTGCCGTGGACATCCCCATGATGGGCCCCGGCGAGGACCTGCTGGCCTGATCACAGGTCTGATCCGGTGGAGGACCGGCAGCGGATACAGCCCGGATATGCATCATATACTGTTGGGATGTATATCGTCTGACTGTATGCCGCTCGTATGTATTTCATTTGTATGATGTAAAGGTCAAAAGGTGGTTAAGTGATCCCCGACTCGTCAAGTTGCACAAACGCCTTGGGCACGC
>DGUF01000165.1:4216-11761 GCA_002394525.1 Lachnospiraceae bacterium UBA4317
AGTACCGGCCGCTCGCCAAGGCCCTCCGGCTGTTTGTGCTACTTGACGAGTCTCAGAGCCGTTACGATACTTTTGATCCTTACATCATTTGTATATAGTTTGCATATAGTACAGAAGCAAAACGGACTGCCTGCGTCGACCTCGATGCAGGCAGTCTCTTGTAAAAGGCGGAGGCTGATATGGGTGAGGGCGCAGGGCCTGAGAGACAGAGCAATAAAAATACAGGACTTCGTTTTCCGACCAACAGGAGCCTGATCTTCTATTTCCTGCGGGGAAGCTGGAGGTATTTCCTGACAGGGGCGGTCTGCGCCTGTCTGGTGGCCTTTTTTGACCTGATCATACCGCGGATGATCCAGTATACGGTGGACGCGGTGATCGGAGGAGATACCGGGAGCCTGCCCGGCTGGGCCGCCGGGATCATCGGACGGCTGGGGGGCGCCGGATATCTGCGGAGCCACCTGTGGGCGGCAGCCCTGGCTGTGGCGGGCGCGGCGGCCCTGGGAGCAGTCAGCCGCTACTGCTTCCGGGTCAGCAATGAAAAGGGCGCCGAGACCTTCGTGCGCAGGACCCGGGACCAGCTCTTCCGCCAGATCCTCTCCCTCCCCTATGCCTGGCAGGGGGAGAACAGCACCGGGGACACGATCCAGCGCTGCACATCGGACGTCGAGACCATCAAGATCTTTGTCTCCGAGCAGCTCACCTCCCTGCTCAGGGTCTTCATCCTGGTCTTTATGTCCCTCTATTTTATGGTGACCATCCAGCCCCTGCTGACAGCCGCGGCGGCCTTTTTCATACCGGTTATGATCATCAGCTCCCTGATCTTTTACAGGCTGATCGGGGACGAATTCGAGAAGGTAGACAGCGAGGAGGGCCGCCTGTCGGCGATCGCCCAGGAAAATCTGACCGGTGTCCGTGTGGTGCGGACCTTCGGCCGGGAGAAGTTTGAGCGGGAGCGGTTTGAAAAGCAGAACGAGTTCTATACCAACCACTGGATCCGGCTCATGCGGGTCCTGGCGGCCTTTTGGGTCTCGGGCAATGTCATCGCCACGGTCAGAAACATGACGGTGGCAGTCCTTGGGGCGGTCCTGTGCGTGCGGGGAAGCCTGACGGCGGGCGGGATGATCGCCTTTTTGTCCTACAACGCCCTCATGTCCCTGCCGGTCCGCAGCATCGGCCGCGTGATCGCGGACCTGTCCAAGGCGGGGGTCTCCCTGGACCGCCTGCGCTATATCATGAACGCGGCGCCGGAGGAGCCGGACCTGTTTGAAAAGGACCCGGCTGGCGTGGAGGCGGTCCCCATGGACCGGGACATCGAGTTTTCCCATGTCAGCTTCCGCTACGGGGACAAGAGCCCCTGGGTCCTGCGGGATATCTCCATGAGGATCCGGGCGGGGTCGACGGTGGGCATCCTGGGCGCGACCGGGTCTGGCAAGTCCACCCTCATCATGCTGCTGGACCGGCTCTGGGAGCTGGAGGAGGGCTGCGGTTCGATCACGATCGGCGGCAGGGATATCCGCGGGATCGACCGCGGCTGGCTCCGCAGGAACATCGGGATCGTCCAGCAGGAGCCCTATCTTTTCTCGAGGACCCTGGCCGAAAATATCGCCATCGCCATGCCCCGGTCCCTGCCTGACCGGGACTGGGATCCCGGCCAGGAACTGATGGAGGAGGAGCAGGAACTTTTGATGACGGAGGAGGAGCGGATCCGGGAGATCCGCCGGGCCTCCAGGATCGCCAGCCTGGACGAGGCTGTGGACCGGTTCGCGGACGGCTACGAGACCTTTGTCGGCGAGCGCGGCGTGACCCTGTCGGGCGGCCAGAAGCAGCGGGCCGCCATCGCCCGCATGCTGGTCCGGCACACGCCGGTCATGGTCTTTGACGACTCCCTCTCGGCCGTGGACGCCGAGACGGACGCCCTGATCCGGCGCCGGCTCAGGGACCACATCTCGGACGCGACCGTGATCCTGATCGCCCACCGGATCACGACCCTCATGCAGGCGGATGAGATCTTTGTCCTCGACGGCGGCCGCATCGCCGAGCACGGGACCCATGCGGAGCTTCTGTCTGCCGGCGGGCTCTACAGCAGGGTCTACGCCCTGCAGACCGGGGCGCAGTGACTCCCCGGGACGAGGACGGCTCAGCGGGTCTGCTTATAAATACAGCGGAATGCCGCAGGCCCTCGCTCACCGGGGCGGAAGAGCCGGCCTGACTGAAAGAAAAGGAACAAAAACAGCTCGAAGCCGGAGGCTGTGAACAGCACCGAACAGGAGATTTGGAATGCAGAAAAAAAGTGACAGAAAAGGACCGGCCTTTTTCGGGATCCCGCTGATCCTTCCCTTTGTGCGCCCTTATATACCGACTATTCTGTGGATGATCTTTCTGGGGATCCTGTCCAGTCTGGCGGATTCGGCCTTCCCGCTCTTCAACAGCTGGGCCCTGGACCACTTTGTGGCGGAGCGGACCCTGAAGGGCCTGCCGGTCTTCCTCTTTCTCTACCTCCTGCTCATGGTTTTGCAGGAGCTGGACAATTATTACTGCCTCTATCAGTGCGGCCGGGTCGAGGTGTCGATCGACAGGGACCTGCGCAACGCCGCCTTCGCCCACCTGCAGACCCTGTCCTTTTCCTATTTCAATCAGAACAGCGTGGGCTATATCCACGCCCGAACCATGAGCGACACGGAGAGAATCGGGGAGCTGCTGGCCTGGCGCATGATGGATGTGGTCTGGAATGTGTCCTATATCGTCTGGGTGACCGGGGTCATGCTGGCCATCAACGCCAGGCTGGCCCTCTATGTCCTGGTCATGGTCCCCCTGGCCTCTGTCCTGATCCTGTATTTTCAGAAAAAGATCGTCCGGGGCAGCCGGCAGGTCCGGGAGATCAATTCCCGGATCACGGGGAACTTCAACGAGGGGATCACCGGGGTCCGCAGCATCAAGACCCTGCGGATCGAGGATGTGATGGTCCGCGGCTTCGAGGAGGAGACCGAGAACATGCGGCGCACGGCTGTCCGCACGGTCCGCCACAGCGCGGTCCTGACCTCGTCGATCACCTTCCTGTCTTCGATGGCCCTGGCCCTGGTCCTGTGGCGGGGCGGGGCCCTGACCATGAAGGGCGTCATCCGGATCGGGACCCTGTCGGCCTTCATGTCCTATGCGGTGGGCATGCTGGAGCCCATCCAGCAGATCATCACCTCCCTGTCGGCCCTGATCTCGATCCAGGTCAATATCGAGCGCTTCACGGGCCTTCTGGCCGAGGAGTCGGATGTGAAGGACAGGCCGGAGGTCGTGGAGAAATACGGGGACCATTTCCATGCCAAAAGGGAAAACTGGGAGCCTGTCCTGGGAGAAGTGGAGTTCGAGGATGTGTCCTTTATGTACCCGGACGGGAATGAGCTGGTCCTGGACCACTTTAATCTGAAGGTGCCGCAGGGCACCAATGTGGCCATCGTCGGCGAGACCGGCGCGGGCAAGTCCACCCTGGTCAACCTGGCCTGCCGCTTCTACGAGCCGACCAGGGGCCGGGTCCTGATCGACGGAAAAGACGCCCGGGACCGGTCCCAGCTCTGGCTCCACAGCAGCATCGGCTATGTCCTGCAGACCCCCTACCTGTTTTCCGGGTCCGTGCGGGACAACCTCCGCTACAGCCGGCCGGATGCAACCGACGACCAGATCCGGGAGGCCCTTCGCCTGGCTTCGGCGGACTTTGTGGTCAACAGGATGGACAGGGGCCTGGACAGCGATGTCGGCGAGGGCGGCGGCATGCTCTCCACCGGGGAGAAGCAGCTTCTGTCCATTGCGCGGGCCATCCTGGCCGATCCCCGGATCCTGGTCCTGGACGAGGCGACCTCCTCGGTGGATACGGTGACGGAGAGGGCCATCCAGAATGCCATCGCCGCCGTGGTCAGGGGCCGGACCTCCTTTGTGATCGCCCACAGGCTCTCGACCATCGTCGGGGCGGATGTGATCCTGGCTGTCCGGGACGGAAAAATCGTCGAGCGGGGGACCCATGCAGAGCTGATGGCTCAAAAGGGCTACTACTATCAGCTCTACAGCAGGCAGTTTGAAAAGGAGCAGCAAAATGCCTGGAAAAATGACGGGACAGGCCGGTCATTCTCCCAGGCATTGGGAAATGTCTGATGATATCACTCCCAGGCGTAGGGCGGCTTCCAGGGGAAGCCGGGCTTATTTTTCTTGTTGCGCCCATGGTAGTCGGAGCCCGCGGTGAGCAGGAGGACCCGGCCCTCCTCTCTGCGGACCCGGTCCGCCAGGCTCAGGATCTGTCCCGCCACGGCCGGTGTGTTGTGGGGGTGGAGGAGCTCGAAGCCGTCGACATTGTGCTCCATACAGTAGGCAAAGAAGGCCTGCAGACGGGCCTCCCCCAGCTTGTATTCCCCGGGATGGGCGATGACGGCAATACCGCCTTTCTTTTTATCGTCATCGCTGCCTTTGTCATTGATGCCAGTACTTTCTTTGTTATTGACGGCATGGATGGCCTCGATGGCATCCCGGACTGTGAGGGCCTTGCGGCGGACATAGTAGGGGCATTTTTTGCCGATGTAGATGTCCATGGCCTCGTCGATGGATCCGACGACTCCCAGGGCTATGAGGTAGTGGGCGATGTGGACCCGGTTGTAGTTGCCCGACCCGCTGAATCTTTGGACAAAGCTGTTGAAGCCCTCGACGCTGAGCTGGCTGTTCCCGACGCCGGCTTTCTGCATTTTGCTGACCATGGCCTCGTTGGCTCGGATCTTGGACGTCCGGTAATCGTCGATGACCTTGCGGAGAAGTTCAAAGTCCGGGGATTTGAAGTCGGAATCCGGCGGGAACCATCCCAGGACATGGATCTCGGGAGGCTCCTCGTCCAGATTGTCCGGATCATGCCAGACCGTGCTCAGCTCGATCCCGTCGATGCAGATCATGTCATTTTTCCCGCCGCAGTACTTGTCGCGGGCGGCCCGGAATTCATCGATGCCGGCCAGGGTGTTGTGGTCGGTCAGGGCGATCATTTTGAGCCCGGCCTCTTTTGCCTTTACGACGATCTCCTCCGGCGTGTCCGTTCCGTCCGAAAAGCGGCTGTGCATGTGAAGATCAATATATTCCATACAACCTCCCCCTGATCTGTGTGGATGTATTTTGGAATATAGTATATCATTTTTTCGGAGAATCGACGACGTCCGAGGCCAGAATGCCGGTGATGGCGCTGACATTTTCCATCAGGAGTTCGGGGCTCAGGTTGCTGCTGGGGCGCAGGCGGACCAGGGCGCTGTAGACATAGACGCCGCTGTCATTGGCGCTGGAGACCTGCAGGGCGGTGATGGCGACGCCGCGGTCCTTGATATAGCGCAGGGCGTGGTCCAGGGACTGCTTGGACTCGTAATTGATGATGGCCCGGAATTCCGGTGTGGTCCGGATCTTCATGCCGACATCCGCAAAGAAGGTCTCGGCGATCAGGACCAGGATGGCTCCCAGGATGCCGCCCTCGTAAAAGCCGGAGCCTATGGCCAGGCCAATGATACCGGTCGCCCAGAGGCCGGCGGCCGTCGTCAGGCCGGTGACCGTCTGCTTGCGGGTCACGACGATGGTCCCGGCGCCGATGAAGCCGAGGCCGGTGATGACCTGGGCCCCGATCCGGGTCATGTCGGTGGGAAGGTGGGTCACCAGGTAGAGGTAATGGCCGGTCAGGGAGGCGGTGGCGGCGCCTACGCAGACCAGGATGTGGGTGCGGAAGCCGGCGGACCGGTTCTTGATCGACCGCTCGATGCCGATGCAGGCGCCGCAGGCCACGGCGATCAGCATGCGGACCAGGACGGTGAAAAAGCTGATGTCACGGAGACTGTCAAAAAAAGGAAGCATGTCGGTCCTCCTTGAAAATCAATTATCATGAATCGTGCAGGAAGGGGGCCGGCTGGCAGAAAAGCCGCGCCCGGAGAAGGTCAGGAGATCAGCTCCTGGATCAGGCGCACGCAGTCGAGCTCGGCGATCGAGGACAGCATGCCGGAGTGGGAGGGCTTTTCCCGGCTCATTTTCAGGACCAGGACGGCGCTCGGATACTTGTCCTTCTCCCGTCTGGACCGCTCGATCTCGATGTCATAGATGTGGGCCTTGCGGGAGTGGACGACCTCCGTGATGGCGTTGAGGTCCTCCAGGGCATTGAACTCCACGAAGATCGTGATGTTGCGCAGCCGCCTCTTGAAGGCGGGCTCAAGCGGCCACATCACATCCAGGACCAGGACCAGGATGATCAGGACCACGGCGACGCACTCGTAGAAGCCCGCGCCGGCGGCCATGCCCATGCAGACCGAGGCGAAGAGGCCCGAGGCCGTGGACAGGCCCGAGACCTGCTGGTGGCCGATGGAGATGATGGTCCCGGCAGCCAGAAAGCCCACACCGCTGATGACCTGGGCGGAGTAGCGGGAGCCGTCAAACTTGAGGCCGACCTCTTCGACGACCGAGGCCCAGGGCCCGCAGAGCATCTCGTACTCATAGGTCGCCAGAAGCACGGTCAGGGCGGCGCCGATGCTGGTCAGGATGAAGGTCCTCAGCCCCGCGGACCGCTGCTTTCTGGCGCGGCCGTAACCGATGACGGTGCCCGACAAAAAGGCCAGCAGGAGACGGAGGATGACCGAACTGAAGTTGAAATCCTTCAGGTGGAGCAGCATATTTTGCATTTTTATTCTCCAAAAATGAATTCTGTCAGTGTTTGGACGGTTTCAGAAAAAGGGAATGGCATAAAAGGATCGCAGTTTAAGCCCTGCAGTGACGGTGAAACGTAAAAAGAAACCACGGTATAAGTGTGTGGTGAAGGTGAAACGCACAAAAAGTTATAATAGAATTAACATTGGAATAACTTTTTGATAACATATATTATAGACAAGGATAAAGCTGACCGCAAGAGGTGAAAAAAGCGATTCGCTGCATAGGCGGAAATGATGGGTTTTTTCGCGGAAGACCGCTCAAAAACGCTCGAATATGGAGGCTGTGAGAAATACAGAAATGAGAACACTGGGTTTTGATAACAATGTATATGATGCTGGAAACGGATGGATCTTCCGCAGGATCTCCGCGATCACCATGCCGGGCCTGATCCTGGCCGTGCTGGAGATTGCCCTGATCAATACCGGGATCCTGAATGTCAGCGCGGTCCCGCCGCTTGTCCTGAGGCTGATCGGCCTGGTCACGATGGTCTATGTCATTCCCTCGGTATTCGCCTTTCCGACGGCCTGGTTCCTGTCTTCGGGGCGGACCAGGCTCTACAGGGAGAGTTCGATCGACCTCTACAGAAAGAAGCTGGTCTATCATAAGGCGGTCTCCATGACAATGGGAAAACCGCGCTATACCGTCTATTCCGTGACGCAGCTGCGCACGGTAGAGGTAAAGCGCGGGTATTATATCCTTCATGGGACTGTCGTCAACGAGACAGCGGGCGGAACAGGCGGGGAGCTGACGATCCCGGTCGCCTTTGAAAATATGGAGCTGATCCGGGAGATGGCCAGATACAGGGCCTGACACTCTTCCTTTTTCACTCTTTCCGACAATGCCGCTCGT
>DGUF01000088.1 GCA_002394525.1 Lachnospiraceae bacterium UBA4317
ACCAGTTCCTGGCCAATATCCGGGAGGTGGACGCGATCGTCCATGTGGTGCGCTGCTTCGAGGATGAGAACGTGGTCCATGTGGACGGAAGCGTCGACCCTTTGCGGGACATCGAGACCATCAATCTGGAGTTGGTCTTCGCCGACCTGGAGGTCCTGGAGCGACGCATTTCCAAGGTGGCCCGCACGGCCAAGATGGACAAGGAGGCCGGAAAGGAAATGGAGTTCCTCAAGAAGGTCCGCGACCATCTCGAGAGCGGAAAGCCCGCCTCCCTGCTGACGAAGGAGGGCCTGACGGAGGATGAGGAGAAATGGCTCCAGACCTATAATCTGCTCACCGACAAGCCGGTGATCTATGCCGCCAATGTGGCGGAGGATGACCTGGCCGACGACGGGGCCTCCAATGCGGGCGTCCAGAAGGTCCGCGAATATGCCGCTCAGACGGGAAGCGAGGTCTTTGTCATCTGCGCCAGCATCGAATCCGAGATCGCGGAGCTGGACGATGATGAGAAGGCCATGTTCCTGGAGGACCTGGGCGTGAAGGAGGCCGGTCTGGACAAGCTGGTCAGGGCCAGCTACACGACCCTCGGTCTCATGAGCTTCCTGACAGCCGGCGAGGACGAGACCCGGGCCTGGACGATCAGGATCGGCACCAAGGCTCCCCAGGCCGCCGGCAAGATCCACAGCGACTTCGAGCGCGGCTTCATCAAGGCGGAGGTCGTCAACTACAAGACCCTGCTGGAGCTTGGCTCTCTCGCGGCCGCCCGCGAGAAGGGCCTGGTCGGCATGGAGGGCAAGGACTATGTCGTCAAGGACGGCGACGTCATCCTTTTCCGCTTCAATGTTTAAGGAATAGATGGGATAAGGGGATTAAGTAACCCCCGACTCCTCGTCTCAGAGCCTTTACGATACTATAGATTAAGTGTATTGCAGACTGAATAGGTGGATTTATGCAGCAGATGATGGGAGATATGGATATAGCCTTTCCGAATCTGGGTATCTATCTTCGGAATGTTCCCAAGACGATCATGATCGGAAATTTCGGGATCGCCCTCTACGGGATCCTGATCGCGGCCGCGATGCTGACCGGCATCGTGATCGCCGCGCACATCGCAAAAAAGACGGGGCAGGATCCCGACCTCTACTGGGATGCCTTTCCCTGGATTGTGGTCTCTTCGATCGTCGGGGCCCGCATCTATTATGTGGCCTTTATGTGGGACTTCTACAAGGATGACCTGCTGCAGATCTTCAACCTGCGGGGCGGGGGGCTTGCCATCTACGGCGGAATCATCCTGGCCGTGATCGTCATCTTCCTTTTCTGCCGGCACAGGAAGGCGGATCCCCGCCTCTTTCTGGACACGATCGGCCACGGGCTTGTGATCGGCCAGGTCATCGGCAGGTGGGGCAACTTCTTTAACCGGGAGGTCTTCGGCGAGTATACAGACAGCCTTTTTGCCATGCGGCTGCCGGTCTCCATGGTTCGGGAATCCGATATCAGCCCTCTGATCCGCCAGCATATGGAGGCGGGGACCAACTATATCCAGGTCCATCCGACCTTTCTCTATGAGGGCCTCTGGAACCTCATGGTCTTCGTGATCCTCCTGCTTTACCGGAAGAGGAAAAAATTCAATGGAGAGCTCTTTCTGGTCTACCTGGCCGGATACGGAATCGGCCGCGCGGTCATTGAATATATCCGGACGGACCAGCTCTATCTTCCCGGAACCCGGGTGCCGGTCTCCATGGTGCTGGGAATCGTCATTGCGGTCTGCTCTCTCTGCATGATCCTGATCGGCCGGCGCAGGGCAGCTGCAGCAGCATCGGGATCAACCGTCCCGGAATCAGCTGTCGCAGGGGCGACCGTTGCAGAATCACCCTCCGCAGAATCACCCGCCGCGGGATCTGCTCCTTCGGAGACAGACCCGGAAGTGCAGGCAGATCGGGAACAGACTGCAGAACTGCCGGAGAAGGATGAAAGAACAGATCAAGAACAATAAGGAACAGGCAAGTACTGAGCGGCAGCCCCAGGCGGCTGTATCAATGAATTTCTACAATATATATTGGCAAAACAATATAATCCAAAACGATTATATGAAGTGATCAGGTATTAAGCCTTACGGGCACACGATGCAAAACATCGTGTGCTTTTTTTATGCGCCATCCGGCATGGCCTTTTTAACTGCGCTATCCGGCATAGCCTCTTTATATGCGGATGCCGGCAGGGGTCTTTTTGCCCAGATGCCGGCACGCTCCCGTATCGTTATTCCGCTCTGGATTGAAGCGGTATGAGGCCTGCGGCGGCAAAAGGCCGCAGACAGGACAGGCACCGCTCGAACATAGCTCGAACACTCGAAAATACATGCAAAGGCCTTGAAATGTGGATGTCAAGTTGCTATTATTGACATAAAAGTGGGTAAAAGTGGAGGAAAGTGGCGAATGTTCATGGGTACCTATGATCATTCTCTCGACGCAAAAGGGAGGGTGATCGTTCCTTCCAAGTTCAGAGAGGCGCTGGGAGACAGATTCGTGATCACACGAAGCCTGGACCCCTGCCTGTGCGTCTATGACATGCCTGCCTGGGAGCGCTTCGTGCAGAAGCTTTCCGGGCTTCCTTACAATACCCGCAAACAGCGTGAGCTGGTCCGCTTTTTCATGTCGTCCGCGACGGAGGTGGAGCCGGACAAGCAGGGCAGGATCCTCCTGCCTCAGAAGCTCCGCACCCACGCCCATATTGAAAAGAATGTGGTGCTCCTCGGCGTTGGAGCCCGGATCGAGATCTGGGATCCGGAGACCTACGAGAACGACGGCATCAGCGATGACATGAATGAGATCGCAGAGGAGCTGCTTGGAAACGGTTTTGAGATCTGATGAGAACGGGTTGATCGAGCGGAGGCGTGATGGGAGCGATCCCGGAGCAAATCTGTGAAGGCCGCATCTGAAACGGGAAAACCCGGGTCCGGGCATCTGATGGAGAACTGCTGTGGAATTCAAACATACATCTGTACTACTGGAGGAGGTCCTGGAGGGCCTCAATATCCGCCCGGACGGCATCTATGTCGACGGAACGCTGGGCGGCGGCGGACATTCCTTTCACATCGCCGAACGGCTCACGGAGGGAGGCTGCCTGATCGGGATCGATCAGGACGAGGATGCCCTCCGCGCAGCGGGAGAGCGGCTGGCGCCGTTTGCGGACCGGGTCTCCTTTGTACATGACAATTATGAAAATATGGAAAATGCCGTGCGCGGATGGCTGGCGGATCACCCGGACAAGGCCCGCGCCGGTGCGGACGGGACTTCGGGAAGCGTGGACGGCATTCTGCTGGACCTGGGCGTCTCATCCTATCAGCTCGACAATCCCGAGAGGGGATTCTCCTACCGGGCCGACGCGCCGCTGGATATGCGCATGGACCGCTCTGCCGCACTGAGTGCCCGTGATATCGTCAATACCTGGACGGCCCAGGAGCTGACCAGGATCCTGCGGGAGTACGGCGAAGAGAAGATGGCGGCAAAGATCGCCGCCAACATCGTGCGGGCCCGCGAGGAAAGCCCCCTGGAGACGACCGGACAACTGGTGCAGATCATTGAAAAATCCATCCCCATGAAGATGCGGGAGAGGGGCGGCAACCCCTGCAAGCGGACCTTTCAGGCGATCCGGATCGCCTGCAACCGGGAGCTGGAAGTCCTGGAGGACTCCCTCGACACCATGATCGACATGCTGGCTCCGGGCGGAAGGCTCTGCATCATCACCTTCCATTCCCTGGAGGACCGGATCGTCAAGAACGCCTTCCGCAGGAATGAAAAGCCCTGCACCTGCCCGCCCGAGTTCCCGGTCTGCGTCTGCGGAAAGGTTTCAAAGGGCAGAGTGGTCACCAGAAAGCCCATCCTGCCGGGGCGGGAGGAACTGGACCAGAACAGGAGGTCCGCCAGTGCCAAGCTGCGTATCTTTGAGCGCGCACCGGAGGACTGAGGAAAGACTCGCAGGCAAGTCCTGCATTACGGAAAGAGGTCGGAAATATGGCAGTACGATTACCCGGGGAACAGCGCAGACGCGCGTCCGGAGCCCTCACCGTCAGTGAGGGAAATCTGGCGGCGGCCCGCACCAGACAGCGCATCAGCGGCACCACGATGAGCCTGTCCAGGGTCATCGTCATGCTGGCCCTCATGGCCGCCATGACGGCCGCCCTGATCGGCTACATCAAGCTGCAGACGGATGTCACGGCGAGCTCCCAGAACATCGCGGATCTGGAACAGCAGCTGAGCGAGATGAAGGCGGAGAATGATGCCGCCTACAATGAGATCAATGACAGCATCAGCCTGGAGGAGGTCCGGGAGAAGGCGATCAAGGACCTGGGCATGAAATATGCCGACAGAGACCAGGTCGTCGTCTACTCGGGGGCGGAAGAGGACGCCGTCCATCAGGTGTCGGAAGTCGGCGGAAAATGATGGCTGCATCGGCATAGATCCGGCGCGGCCCGGAAGGCGCTGTGGATCCGGGAACTACGAATCCTACGGGCTGACAGCAGCTGACAAAAAGAGCCGGATTTTTTTGAGACAGAGTATTCCGAGCCGGAATATTTTAAGAAGTTTTTTAGACGGAAAGGGACAGAGAAAGTTGGACAGGAGCAGCAGAGTGAGCGGAAGAAGATATGGTTCCGCGCGGAGACGGCCGGTCAGAAAGGGACCAAAGCGCTTTACCATCAGCATGCAGAAGCGGCTGGTGGTTTTATTCCTGCTTGTACTTGTTTCTTTCGGCATGCTGGCCATACGCCTGATCCTGATCCAGCGCGACAACGGCCGGTCCTATACCATGCAGGTCCTTTCCCAGCAGGCGTATGACAACAAGTCCCTGCCCTATAAACGCGGCAGGATCACCGACGCCAAAGGGACGGTCCTGGCGGACAGCCAGCTGGTCTACAACGTGATCATCGACGCGCGGCAGATCCTGGAGGACGAGGCCTATTTGGAGCCCTCCCTGAACGCGGCGGAGCGCCTGGGCGTCAACAAGGAGGAACTGAGGACATATATCACCGAACATCCCGGCTCCCAGTACTATATCGCCAGAAA
>DGUF01000250.1 GCA_002394525.1 Lachnospiraceae bacterium UBA4317
AGATATATTACTATAGAATAAAAACAGTATTGATTATAATTCCGGATGCCTGTTTCGGGCAAGAGAAAAAGGCCAAGAAGGAAAATGTATTTTTTTAAATGCGTCTTTGTATTTTTTGTGTATTTTATTGCACATTCACAGGGAATATGATACTTTGCACATGAGCATTATTCGACGGAAAATGCATCACGATCTTATTTCCTTAAACAGAAGACAGCTGCCGGGACGGCTCCGCATTCCAGCGGGCGGCCGGCGGACAATGAACGGAACCGGGCAAAAGGCCAGTGCCCATATGCGACTTTGAAGGAGCGTGTAATGGGAGGAACCGCGCGGAGTACGGTCAGTGTAAAATTGTTTATGTTTATGGATGGGCTTTGTGCGGTCTGCTTACGGAGCCCGGACTTCTGATGGGGGCATTCGCCCTGTTTTTTCCAAATGCTTAAAACTACAGTTACATATTTTTCAGCTTCGCAGGCGCGGGGTACTTTGTGCTGCGCCCGGGATCTTTTTTCCATGCCTTTTCGTCCTGACCCGAAGACCGGGAGCTCCGGCAGTGCTGCCGGCGCCGGACATTCGGGGAGCGGCTGGAAGACATGGCGGGACCGGGGCAGGCAGTGTTTCCTCATCCAGCGGAGCCCGCAAAGAAAGGGAGAAAAAATGAAAAAGAGTTTTCTGGCATTGGTCCTCGGGGCGGTGATGACCGCCTCATTGATCACAGGCTGCGGTCAGAGCGCGGGTCAGAGCGGATCCACGGCCGCAGGCAGCACGGATACAGCCGATGCATCCTCGACGGCTCCGGCCGGTCAGATGGTGGAGGGCGGTGATTTTATCAAGGGTGTCTCCACAGAGCCGCCCGGATTTGACCCCTTCACAGTGCAGACAGCGGATGCGCGCAGCATTTTCTTCAATATTTACGAGGGTCTGATGGGAACGGAGACCGACGGCAGCTTCAAGCCCGCCATCGCCGAGTCCTGGGAGGCCAGCGAAGACCTGCAGACCTATACCTTCGTCCTCCGCGACGGAGTCAAGTTCCACAACGGAAACGACCTGACCATGGCCGATGTCGTCTATTCCGTCCAGAAGGCCATCAACTCCTCCATCTACGGATACAACGAGATCGACCGCTTCATGGCGGCCGGCAAGGCCTATGATGTGTCCTACAAGACCGTAAAGAAGGAGGACGGCAGCGAGGGCCAGCAGGCCGAGATCAAGGAGTCCGATTCCAAGGATGCCCCCGCGGATGAAAAGACCATCGTCATTCATCTGAATGTGCCCGACACGGGCTTCCCCGCTGTCGTCACCTGCCCGATCGTCCCCGCGGACGCCGAGGACCTGGCGACAAACCCGATCGGCACCGGCCCCTTCATGATGAGCGAATTCGTCGAGCAGGACTACACCCTGCTGACAAAGTTCGAGGACTACTGGGGAGAGCCCGCCCATCTGGACACGGTCACTCTCAAATACTTTGAAAACACCGCAGAGCTTGCGACCAACTATCTGGCGGGCGCGATCGATGGATTCAACTCCGCGGGCGGCGGCTGGAAGGAGCTGGAAGGCAGCGACTATGTCGAGAATGTCCGCCACGCCAACGCCGTCGAGCTCCTGGCCCTCAACAATGACTTCGGTCCCTTCAAGGATGTCCGGGTCCGCCAGGCCGTTGCCTATGCCGTGGATCCCCAGGAGATCATCGACACTGTCAGCTACGGCAGAGGCGCAAAGTCCGGAACTCCTGTAACCCCCGGCCTGGAGAAATACTTCAACGAGGAACTCAACGATGCCTACTCTGTCGATGTCGACAAGGCGAAGGAACTGCTCAAGGAGGCCGGCCAGGAGAACCTGAGCTTCACCATCCGCGTGCCCTCCAACTACCAGGTCCATGTGGACGCGGCCCAGGTCATCAAGAACCAGCTGCAGAAGGCTGGCATCACCGTCGAGATCGAGTCTGTCGACTGGCCCACATGGCTCAACCGCGTATACAAGGAGAGCGAGTTTGAGGCAACAGTCGTCTCCGTGGACGGCCGGATCGCATTCCCGACAGCCTTCCTGAGCAGATATGTCTCCGATGCCAGCGACAATTTCGTCAAATTCAATTCCGAAAAATTTGACGAGACCTACAAGAAGGCGACTCTGGCGACAGACGACGCCGAGCAGGTCAGACTCTTCAAGGAAGCCCAGAAGATCATCAGTGACGAGTGCGCCAGCGTCTATCTGCAGGACATCGACACAGTTGTGATCAACAGCCCTGCCTTCGGCGGCTTCCGGTCATTCCCGCTCTATGTGGATGACTATTCCGCAATTTACGCAGTGCAGTGACGTCAGACCATCCGGCAGCAGCCGCCCGGCTGCTGCCGGATGGGAGCTGTTAGCTGTTAGCTGGCAGCTATCAGTTGGGAATTTGAGGTAATTGGTTTAAAAGCTAAAGGCTAAAAGCTAATAGCTAAAAGCTGATAAACGGGGGAACCATGCGCTATTACATCAGAAAAGTCGGTATTCTGCTGCTGACGCTCTTTGTTATTTCGGTCGTCACTTTCTGGATCTTCCACATCGTGCCGGGAGACCCGGCCGCCATGATGCTGGGGACCAGCGCCTCCGAGCAGCAGCTGGAGGACCTGAGGAAGGAACTGGGCCTGGACCGGCCCATGCACGAACAGTATGCCGACTGGGTGAAGGGCGCCGTGCACGGGGACTTCGGAACTTCGATCATGTACAAGAAGCCGGTGTCCAAACTCCTGAAGGGAAAGCTGTCTGTGACGCTGACCCTGGGAGCCATGTCCCTGGCCCTGGTCATACTGATCGGGATCCCCCTGGGCGTCTTCACGGCGGGGAGAAAGCATGTGATTTCGGAGCAGATCCTGAACTTTCTCAATATGCTGGGCATTTCCGTGCCGGGATTTTTCCTGAGTATCCTCTTGATATGGGTATTCGGCCTGATCCTGCACTGGTTTACACCCGGCAGGTTCGTCAGCTTCGAGAGGAATCCGGCGGCCTTTATCCGCTTTATGCTCTTCCCCGCGATCGCGATCGCGATCCCTCAGACCTGTGTCCTGTCCAAGTATATCCGGACGGCGGTCGTCGATGAGGTCCGGGCGGATTACGTCCGCACGGCCCGCAGCAAGGGCAGCACCAAAAACAGGATCCTCTATGTCCATGTCCTGAAAAATGCCATCGTCTCCGTGGTCCCCCTGATCGGCATGATCGTCAGCGGTATTTTTTCCGGTTCGATCGTGATCGAGCAGGTCTTCGGCGTTCCCGGGATCGGTCGTCTTCTGATCGCCTCGGTCACGTCCAGGGACTATCCGACGGTGCAGACCCTGGTCATGTACATAGCCGTCCTCATTTTGATCGTAAACTTTATTGTGGATATTCTGATCCAGATCCTGGATCCCCGCATCCGCATCGCCGACTGACCGAAGGCACAGCCGCAGCTGCAGACTTTGTTTGAGAGAGGGTATCATGGTGAACACAGGAAATACGAAAACCGCCGGAGCCAATGTGGCTAAGAGGACAGACCGGGGATGGCTGAGGGCCGTCAGGGAAAGGGCCGGGCGCGGAAAGACCGCCGCTCCGGCCGGGGACTCCACCCTGAGCAGCTGGAAGACCGGGGATATGGAGCTCAGGCTGGGCTTCATCATCGTCGGGATCATTCTGGCCCTGGGGCTTCTGAGCATTGTCTATACCCCCTGCGATGTCTATGAGATGGA